>JAFPZP010000108.1 GCA_017417215.1 Candidatus Rifleibacteriota bacterium
GGGAGAAGACCCCTTTCGTCAGCAAGCTGACACTTCCCCCACCTACGTGGGGGCAGATCTTCAGTATCTGTATAGGTAGCTGATGCTGCCCGTGATAGTGTTTGTAATAGTTCGAATTGTTCGAATTGTTCGAATTGTTCGAATTGTTAAAATTGTTAAAACGAAGGTAAGTGAGTATAAAAAAAGACACAAGATTAAAGAAATTTCTTTCTTAAATCTTATGTCTTTTATCTTATATCTTACAAATTAATAGCGGTAGTTTTCTGTCTTATATGGTCCGTCGACCTTAACGCCGATATAATCAGCCTGAGCTGGAGTGAGTTTTGTAAGTTTTACACCAATCTTGGCAAGATGCAGTCTTGCAACTTCTTCATCAAGTTCTTTTGGAAGAATGTAAACATTTACATCAAGCTTGTTCTGCCAAATATGAAGCTGAGCAAGAGTCTGATTAGTGAAAGAGTTGCTCATTACAAAAGAAGCGTGACCAGTAGCGCAACCAAGGTTTACAAGACGACCTTCAGCAAGTATGTAAATGCAGTGACCATCAGGATAAGTCCACTTGTCATACTGGGGCTTAATGTTAGTGCGAACGATTCCAGGCCATGTAGTGATTCTGGACATCTGGATTTCGTTATCGAAGTGACCAATGTTACATACGATAGCTTGGTCTTTCATCTTGGCACAGTGTTCAGCTGTGATGATGTCACGGTTACCAGTAGTAGTAACGTAGATATCAGCAGTTCCAAGAGTATCTTCAACGGTCTTTACTTCATAACCAGCCATAGCAGCCTGTAAAGCACAGATTGGGTCGATTTCAGTAACGATTACACGAGCACCGAAACCTCTCATACTTGCAGCACAGCCCTTACCAACATCGCCGTAACCGCAAATACAAACAACTTTACCAGCTATCATAACGTCTGTTGCACGTTTGATACCGTCAGCCAAGCTTTCACGGCAACCGTAAAGGTTATCGAATTTAGACTTAGTTACAGAATCGTTTACGTTAATTGCTGGGAATAAGAGTTCTTTGTTTTCGAGCATCTTATAGAGTCTGTGAACGCCTGTAGTGGTTTCTTCGCTAACGCCTTTTACGTGTTTAGCAATTTCTGTCCATTTGTTTGGATTTTCTTTAATGCTCTTCTTTAAGAACTTAATGAGTTCTGCTTCGTCTTCGCCTTCTGGCTTCTTGTCGAGAATGCTTGGATCTTTTTCAGCAGCAACGCCCATATGAATCATAAGAGTAGCATCGCCACCATCGTCTACGATCATATCAGGACCTTTTCCATCAGGCCATGTCAAAGCTTCATTAGTGCACCACCAGTATTCTTCGAGACTTTCGCCTTTCCATGCAAAAACAGAAACGCCAGCTTTTGCTATAGCTGCTGCTGCTGTATCTTGAGTAGAGAAAATATTGCAGCTGCACCATCTGACTTCAGCGCCTAGTGCAACGAGAGTTTCAATCAAACATGCAGTCTGAACAGTCATGTGAAGAGAACCCATAATGCGGGCACCCTTTAAAGGCTTCTTATCACCGTATTTTTCACGAAGTGCCATCAAACCTGGCATTTCATGTTCAGAAATTTCAATTTCTTTTCTGCCGAGAACGGCAAGTTCCATATCTTTTACTTTATAAGGCAGTCTAGCTGTCTGAGTCATTTTATTCTCCTTAATGTCAGGGGTTAAAAAAAATTCCTAACTCCTAACTCCTAATTACTAATTCTTAAAATCCGCCGTTATTTTATCATAAGGAAAACAAAAGTCAAATTATTCCCCAAAAGCTATTTAGTATTGTTTTTTTCAATTATTTTATTAGCCTCTTCCTCTGTTAATGCATAAACATGATCACTTGGGAAATTTAAATCTACTTTCTTTAAACCGTATCTTGTTACAAAATATTCAAAACCCCAATATCCTTTTTTTACCTGAACTTTTGTAACGTCTCCCTTACTAAAAGTATAATAAGTAGAAGTATCTGTCTTAAAAACAATATAATAATTATACGGCCGCCACGGGGTAATCGTTAAATAATATCTTTCACTCTTTCCTTTATTCACCTTCTTATTAACTATTTTTACATAATAAGTGATGGCTTCGCTATTATCTAATTTCTTATTAAGGTAAGTAATAATACTGTGATTTAATAATAGCGTCGCTACAACATAAATTAATAGCAAAGGCAAAAAAGACAATATAGTTTTAAAGCAAATAAAAAATTTTTTTGATAAAAAAATATAATAATATAAAAAGCCTATAAGAAATACTACAATAAATTCAATTATAGTAATTATGAAAGCTATTTGAAACAGATTAGAAGAATATTCTCCAAGAATATCTTCAGAATCACCCAAAACACTAAAAATCAGGCATGAAATCAATAGTACTGAAAACAATGCTATAGATATTATTTTAAAAATTTCATTTTTATCTATATATTCAAATAAATCTTTTTTGGACTTGTTAATTATCAAGTGATCCATTACTCTTTTATTGTCTTTATAATATACTTTCTGCATTCTTAAACTGCTCTAATAATTATTTAATGAGCCTTCATAAATTTTCTTCGTTTAGAAAGTCTGCCCAAGCCATTGGCAGATAGTCGGCTACGTCAGAAATAGTCATTCCACATTCTGTGTAAACATTTTTTGCAAGTAACCCAGCCTGAGAATGCAAATGTACACCCAAAACGGCGGCGGAAAGATTGTCTTTACATTGTTTGGAAGCAACAAGACCAGCGATTAATCCTGCCAGCAAATCACCACTTCCACCTTTTGCTAAACCACTATTGGGCTGGTAACAAACATAATCTGCCTCTGAATCTGTTACTATGGTTAAAGCAGATTTCTGTACAATAACAGTTTTATGCAGTTCAGCAAATTCTTTGGAAAGTTTCAAACGGTTTTGCAGTTCTAAGTCTAAGAAAGATTGTCTTAATAGTCTTGTAAATTCACCTACGTGAGGAGTAATGATAGTTTTTGCCTTGCAATTATCTAAGATGGAATAAGCTTCATATTCTGAAATAAGATTAAGTGCATCGGCATCAAGAATTAAAGTTGTAGTGCAGGCTTGAGAAATATTTGTTAAGGCTTCAAGTCTTGTTTGGCTTTTCCCCCAGCCACAGCCAACTAAAATAGCATCATAGTTACTACATAATCCGACGGCTTGAGATAGAGAAAAAGAAAAGCCTCCATTTTGAGAAGGGAAGTAACGAAGAATGATTTCAGGGGATAGAGAATAAGATAAGGTACCTTTCAAACAATCGGGTAGTGCTAAGGTTACTATTCCGACTCCAGAACGTAATGCTCCGTTTGCTGCCATTATTCCGGCACCGGGGTACTCTTCTGAACCAGCTATTATTAGAACTTTGCCGAAGTTGCCTTTGTGACCGCCAGCTTTTCTTGTGCGATAATTAGCAAAACATATTGATTTATTAATTTCAGATGATTTTGTCATTCTACTTCCCTTTTTTAAGTTCTCTTATTTTATTATTAACATATTGCCAGAAAATAAAAAACAATTTCTTTTAATGATTATCTTTTGTGTAAAGCATTATAAAATGAATTGACATTATTCTAGTGTTATCGGATAATATTCATATGAGTACAGAAAATTCCGTAAAAGATTTACCGCAAAATCTAGAATTAAATGATTGGTTAAGACTTTCATTATCTTCACAAAACGAGATTTCAAGGCATATTGCTTTGGAAGAAATGATTACCAATGGTTTTAGCTCCGATTTTAATGATGCTTTAAAAGAAATTGCGGAAAAAGACTCATCACAGGTTTGTCGCTCTCAAGCTCAATGGTTATTAAAGCTTGCTGATGCAAAATCTTCTCTTAAATCTATTATAAAAAAACTTGATATAACACCTGCTTATATTAAACTTCAAATATCAAAAGGTGAGTTCCCTTTAATTAGCTTAATTGGCCAGATGCTTAGAAAATCACCCAAAGATGAAGTTTTAAATCAATGGCGTGAAGTATTAATGGCTGAAACAGACCCCCGTTTAATTGAATTAGGATTAGAAATATTAACTAAATTTGGGGAACAAAAAGATTCTGTTCTTGCTTTAAAACATATTCAAACTCAGAATGCACAAGTATTGTGCGCGGTATTTTCTTTCTTAGCTCAAAAAGACCAGCCTTCTTTCAAAAAATATATCAGATTAGGTTTAAGCAGTAAAAATGCAACTGTAATTATGCATTCAGTTCATTTACTCAGAACTATAGATGAAGTAGAAGCTATAAAATATCTAAGTGTTCTGGTTCTCAATCAGAACTGTCTGGTAAGACAAAAAGCTCTTAGAGAATTAATGCTTGTTAAATTTGAAAAAGTTGAAAACCTTTTCTGGCAATATATTGGTAAGGAAGATCAGCCATTTCTCATAGTAAAAGCTGGTCTATTAGCAACTTTTAATCCAGCTCCGCATTTCCCCTTTAAAATATATGATATTATGACCACTTCAATAGGGGCCAAAAAACATATATTACAGCTCATTTTAACAGAAACAATTAAGACTGCAGATAAAGCTGGTATTCTAAAGAACAAAGATATCCAGACTTATTTAAATGAAATAAAGAATTATATTGCCAACAAGAAAAAAGAACAAACTTTAAGGCTTATTATTTCAAATCTTAAAGCTAAAGAAGTTGGAATCAGGGCTGATGCAGTTGAACAGTTGTCAAAGTTTATTGCGCATCCTCAGATTAGAGCTCTTCTCGAAAATCAATTAAAGATTGAAACAGATGAAGGAATCAAATCTTATCTGTCATCTCTCTTCGAAGATGCTACTGATGAAGAAATAAAAGTTCAAAAAGCAGTTGAGCAAAAACCAACTGAAACTCCATTAATACAGGAAACACCATCTGCATTACCGTCATTGGATTCAGTAGCAACAGAAAAGGTTGAAGAAAAAACCGATGAAGCTAAAAAAGTTTCTTTAACTTCTTTCCCTGACCAAGATGAATTTTTAAAACTATCTGCAAAAGAACAACGTTCTTGGTTAAAGAAAATAACTTGTATTGAGAATTACCCAATCTGTAAAAACACATTATTGGCTGTTGTAGATTCTGATGCCAAGAAAACAGTTGTTCTTGAAGCCCTTAAAATTATTGGTGAATACGGAAACACCAATGATGCCAAAAAGATTTATCATTTAACAAAATCTCAAGATAACTCTATTGTAGCTCAAACGATTAAGAGTGTTGGAACAATAGACTTAGACATAATATTACCAGAACTTAATAAGTTCTTGGCTCACGAAGATCCTAGAGTTAAATCTGCGGCCTTTGGAGTTTATGCTGTTGCAGATAAGGATGATGCTGTACAATATGTGTCTACTTTACTGAGAAATCCAACAGATTCAGTAAGACGTATCGGTTTATCTCTTATTCCACAATTAGACTATCCATCTGCAGAACCTCTACTTTGGTGGATGCTTGCTCATGAAACCAACGTGGAATTACAAGACCAGGTTGGTTATATGGTTGCAGCTAACCCAACAAGAGATGGCATTATTAAAATGTTTGTATTCTGCCATGACAAGAACGGTGAATTAAAAGATGGTTTTGCTGAAATGTGGAATGCCGCCCTCTTGTCTGCCGAAAGCACTTTAGGTATGAGGCAGCACGATATCGAAGAAAGCTGTTGGGTTGCCATCGTTTCAGAACAAAAAGCTGAACAAGAAAAAGAAAAATCTGATTATAAGTTTAACTCTGTTGTTGGTGAAAAAGATGATATTGTAGCTGAAATAGACCCTAAAGCTATTTCAAGAGTAGATGATAATCTTGTAGAAAAACTACTTATTCATATTTATGAAAATAAAGTAAAATACATTGGCGGTGTTTGTGCCCTTTGTGCTTTATTTTTGATTCTGTATTTAAATTCAGATAGTGGAACCATCAACAATTCTAAGCCTCTTACTCGTAAAAACAAAGATGTTGTAGTTTCCGAAGCTAATTTCCTTCCAGATGAACAAGTAAATGATGCAAAAACTCAGGTAGGTACTAAAGATTGGGTTGAAGGTATAAAAAGTAGTGCTGGTGCTATATTAAATAGTCCAAGCTACGCAAGAACTATTGCTAATGCAGAAAAAGAGCAAGAAGATTTCAGAAAAGAAATGGAAAAAGCAGAAGAAGCATACTTTGAAAAATTAGCAAACGACAGTAATGCAAGTCAAGAAGATAGAAACTGGGCACAGGCTAATCTTAACGCAAACTATAAACAGGCAATGAAGGACTATAATTCTGGCAATTATAAAGATGCACTTATTTCGTTAGAAAAAGCTGCAAATGATCCAAATTTGAATACTTATTCAAAAGTTGAAGTAATGCAGAAGCTGGCAGAATTGTATGGAAATAGCAAAGACAAAGCAAACTGGAACAAATGGATGGAAAGAATGTTCAAAGAAATGATGAAATGCCCAGAATATGCTGAACTTAAAGCAATGGATGAAAAATTGGGTGGCTCATTTACTAATTTTACTGCAAATATGGGAAAAATAGAAGAATTGAGCAAAGCAATGAAGGATAATCCACAAGTTTCGAACAGTATTGTTGAAGAGTTAAAAAAGTCTGGGTATAGTGACGAAGAAGCTAATGAAATGAAAAATTCATTAATTAATTTGAAGTATCCATATGATGATGAAGAAGAATTAAGTCATTTCTAGTTTTTAAGTTTATCCGAGGCTGATTATAAAAGCTTAAATTTCTAGCTTTAAAGCATCCATTCTCTGTTGAGCTATAGAAATATCCAATTTTGCAAATTTTTCAGGTAAAAATCTTTTGTCTGTGCATTCAACAACAGCAGCCAAATCCATATATTCAAGTCTGGCAGAATGAGCCATAGGTCTGTAAGATTCCATTGCATTCTTTATAAAATGACCAATTGGCTGTTTTTCTGTATCATCTTCCTGAAGTTCGTACATTCTTGAGGCCATGATTAAAATGCCTTCCATTTCGTTGCCACCAATGTCTGAATTGTCAGGGAAGTCAGGAATATCATCCTCTGCCAATTCAACTTTGTTCTTGCGAGCCAGGGCTTTGAACATATCTTTTTTATCTTCCTGGGTTTGAGGTGCAAACAAAGGAATATGGACGTCTAATCTGCCGACGCGCTTAAGGTCTACTTCTAATAAGTCGGGGCGGGAAGTGGCAAATATCCAGAATATTCTGCCTCTATTGCGAGTATCAGCCATTTCTCGAGCTAACATAGCGTAGATTCTGCCGTTTACACCTGAATCGCCACCATTGCCATCGCGTTTGCCTGCAACCTGGTCAGCTTCATCTATAAAAACAATGACCTGTCCCATGGCATGTAATATTTTAAATATAGCTTCAAGGTTGCCTTCAGTAGCTCCAACCCATTTGTCTCTGAAATTCTTTAATTCTACACAGGGAACTCCGCATTCACCAGCAAAGCATTCAACCAAATATGTTTTACCTGTTCCTATACGGCCTGTAATAAGGTAACCCATAGGCAAAGCCTTGGTTTTACCTCTTTTCATCAACGAAGCATCTTGCCTCATCCAGCTTTTTGCTTCTCGGTGTGCAGCTACATCGTCTAAGGTTCTTTTGGATTCAACGAATGTAATACGACCTGCAGCAGATTTTTCTATCATTTCCTTCTTTACATCTCGAAGGAAATCCATACTCAGTGGCTTACGGTTTTTAACAGCTCTATCAATCAGATTTTGTATGTTAATAAAAGAAAGCCCTTCTAATTTCTGAGCTAGAGAGGTTTTATTTATTTCACAAATTTCATCAAAATTGCTTATAGACGAAGTTATAGATTCTACAAAATCCAATACTTCTTTTGAATTAGGCAAGCCTACATTGATTTTTGCCAGGCGTGGGTTTTCAACTAATTCAATATTAACATCATTGAGATTTTCAGCTATTAAACAAGTGCTAATAAAAGCATTATTGATATTGGGGTCTGAAGCCCAATCTTGAATACGAATCAGAGTTTCTACTGTTTCAGCACTAGTATAGGCAATATCAGCTCTTGGAAGCAAATATTGAGCATAATCTACTATTACAGCAATTCTCATTGGATTAGATACTAGTTTGCCTTCAGAGTTTGTTGTAGAACGAGCCAGACCGTATCTAATAAATCTGTCAATAACAGCTAATGCTTTGCGAGGTTCTTTGGGCAAAGCATTTTCTGAATCTAGGTGAGTTATAGTAGAATAACTGGTTTGATGATATAAGTCATGAGACTTAAGAAAAGTATAAAATAAATCAGAACCTTTTAAAGAACGTATTCCATGCCCTCTATCATAAGCAATAACTGCTTCAAAAGCAGAAAACATAACATTGCTCAAGAAATCTTTTAAGGTAAGACGTTTAAGTGAAGAATCTTCTCCCTTATAAGTAACCCAATCGTCTGTATTACCGTATATTAGGAATTGACTAATCGAACCACTTTTAAAGATTTCGGCCATTTCATTGGCCCAAGAAGGCAAGGAATTTTCCATTAATTTATTCTCTCATCATTGGGCCCATATTGCGCTGACTATTATCTGGAACTACTTCAACGCTTTCAGGAAGTATTGGGGCTGCTGATTCAGATTCATTCATTGCCATGAATTCAGCGAGAGCTGCATTGCCTAGAGCATCCATTTCAGCTTGTTTTACTAGACCGCTGTTATCTTCTAATAATCCGCCACCAGCAACTCTTGCACGACCAAGAGCTTTGTCGCGTCTTTCTTCGATAGCTTCAGTAACATGGTCGAAGTTCATATCGTTGCCGATAGAGTTAGTCATGCCCTTAGCCATTTCCTGCAAAGAAGCCTGAGCTTCATACATCTGAGCTTCACTGAGCTTATTCTGAAGCTTCATAAGTTTGTTT
This sequence comes from Candidatus Rifleibacteriota bacterium, assembly GCA_017417215.1. Lineage (GTDB taxonomy): Bacteria > Muiribacteriota > Ozemobacteria > Ozemobacterales > Ozemobacteraceae > RUG334. Next base: position 8,852 of record JAFPZP010000108.1, read on the forward strand.
TCAGCTTCTCTTATGGCTGTATCTCTAGTTCTTTCGAGCTTATTGTAGTTGTTTTCGGCCATTTCCAACTGCTGAGCGTTTTCGGTCATTCTGGTTTTAAGTTCTTTATACTGTAAAGCAAGCTGACCAGCAACCTGATTATTGCCAACACTGAGATTGGCTTTAATCTTTGCAGCAAGTTCCTGTTCTTTCATCTGATCACTTTTGGTTATACGTTTTAATCTTTCAACAAATGCGGCAGCATTTGCTAAGTTTTCGTTATATTTCTGAACTTGATTTCTCAAGTTTTCTTTTTGTGCTTCAATTAGATATTCTGGTTTATCTTGTTCAAGACCCTTGATAAATAAACCAAAGAAACCTCTTATCCAGCTCATTAATCTTTTAAACATTACAAAAAACTCCTTTGATTAGGCTCGCCATACATTCTATTGTTTTTTTGCTTTTAATTCAACTACGCTTTTCAAGAATTTCAAGAATTTCTTTACTATTTTTTTCTGCCCTTAATCTGATTTCATTTGCTTCATCAGTTATTTCTGAAACAAATTTGGTATCTTGAATGTCTTTCATATTAATCAGAACATTCTTCCAGGCGCCCCAAATACCTAGTTCCAGGGCTCTGGCACCAACCTGAATATCAGACTTAGAAGCTATATTCCCAATTTTTGCAGCTTCAATCATGGCTTCCCATGCACTATCACCTAATTTCATAGTTGTTAAGGGAACTTCGATTGCCTTTTTTAAGCCAGCCTGCATTTTTTCAAACCTTGCAGCTTTTTCTGCTTCTGTTTTCTGAGGCATTCTGACAGCTTCAACATAATCGTTGAAAGCATTGGTGTCGGCATCAATCATTGGAATCAAGTCTAAAGCTACTTTATGTAATACTGGTATAACTTTTCTTAATGCCATTTCATGCTGTTCAAATTTTCTTACACCATAAGTAAGTTTTGCAACCATAGAGCCTAAACCAGCACCTATCGCAGCTATGGCAGCTGAAGCGCTTCCACCGCCAGGAGCAGATGTTCTTGCATTGATGCTTTCAATAAAAGCTCTTGTAGACATACTTGCAAGAGGTTCGTTCTTCTTTTCCTTTATTAAGTAGTCTATAATTCTTTCTTCTGGTTTAAACTGAGATACAGAATTAAGACCCAGTCTATCAACTACAAGCTGGATTTTCTGCTTTTCATCAAGTATGAACAGATTTTCTTTTTCGATGTAATATTCGGCTGCTTTCAGCATTGGTTCAAGTGGAACAAGACCAACTATTTCTGAGCCGGCAACACCAACCTTTATTGCGGCAGCTTCTTCTTTTACAGCTTCAAAAACCTGATGTAAAGAGGTAACGTGATAGTTATTCAGATTAAAAGAGCACTGAGCCATATTATATTCATCAACATACCAGCCAATGCCTTTTAATTCTTTGAATCTGCCTGGTTCTTCGGGACCTCTGCCCATTTCGCGCAGATTTAGAGCTATTCTGTGAGCTTGATTGCTTGTTCCAAGAATATTAACATTATAAGCTAATAAGAAAAATCTAGCACCAGTAACAGTAGCACCCCAGGTTGGAACAAATTCCGCAGGACCGTAATCTGGCTTCCATTCTTCCTGTTTAATCTTTACTGGCAAGCCTTCATATTCGCCTTTTCTAATTTGAGGCAGTTTCTTGCGATAATCCTTTGTTTGAGAATGTTCATATAGATATAAAGGAATACCCAGTTCTTTTGAGGCACGTTCAGCAAACTTCTTTGAGACTTCTACACATTCTTCCATCGTTACATTAGCAACTGGAACAAAGGGACAAACATCCATAGCGCCCATTCTTGGGTGCTCGCCATGATGATTTCTCATATCAATAAGTTTATAGGCTGCTCTTGCTCCTGCTAATGCACCTTCAACGATAGCATTTTCATCGCCTACAAAGGTGTAAACTGTTCTGTTTGTAGATTTGCCAGGATCAACATCTAATAGAGTGACACCATTTACCGACTTGATAGCTTCAGAAATTGCATCGATTACCTTCTGATCGCGACCTTCTGAAAAGTTAGGAACACATTCAATAATCTTTTTCATAATCTATCCTTTATATCTTCTTATTGGTCTTCGGGCTGATGTAAACCAAGATAGACAGAACCTGAACGACCATCAATACTCAAATAATCGCCAGATTTTAATCTATGGTCACCAATGAAACAGTAAGAATCACGTTCATAAACTTTAAGCTTGCTGAATCCTACAACACCAACTTTTTTAAGTTGTGGAATAGTAACTGCTGCGTGGCTGGTTCTTCCACCTCTGGCAGTAAGCAAACCTTCTACATGCAAAAGCAGGCTGACATCTTCTGGAACAGTATCTGGTCTGATAAGAATAAGTGGATTATATGGTTCTAATTCACGCCACTTGTTAATTTCTTCTTCAGAGAAGACTACGCGGCCTGCAAGAGCGCCTCCACTAACACCGACACCGTTGCCAACGTAAGACTTTTCAAGTTCAGGAGTTGCTTTAAACGGCAAATCAAGAGATTCTTTTTCTTGATACTGATCACGGGTCTGCAATATATACAAACCGTTTTCTGTGCTATTTTCAAAAGTAAATTCAATTTCCTGTGCGCTGAAACCCTTTTGTTTTATCAATGTTTCAGCTAAGTCATAAAGCTTTTTATACACTTTCGGGAAATGGCTTTCCAAAGAAATATCGCTATTTCGTTTTTCCTTAATTCTCTGAGCTTCTGATATCGGGTAAGTTTCAATAAGACCGGATACGATGTCGTCGCCCTGAACACCAAAGAAGAAATCGCCGAATAGCTGAAGTTCTCTGCTTTGTCCATTGGGGTCACGAGTAAATGTAACGCCAGAACCTGCTTCTTCATTAAGGTTACCGAAAATCATGCTCATGATAGTAACAGCAGTTCCCCATTCATCGGAAATATTCATCTGTTTACGGTAAACCTTAGCTCTATTAGAATTCCAAGATGCAAAAGTCTGCATTATAGCGTATTTTAATTGGTCTTCTGGTTTGTCGAAAATAGTAATACCCTGTTTTTGGATTTCATCACGATAGGTTAAAGCTATTTCTTTCATCTGTGTAGGCGAGAACAGAAGCTTCTTAGTTACATTAAACCTTGTTTTGAAATTATTTATTATGTGGTCGAAGAAGTTACGGTCTAAGCCTTCGTTCATACCCCAACTCTGCAGGAAACGGCGGTAGCAGTCCCATGCAGCCCATTCGAAGCCAGGCTTTTTACTTAAGCTTTCGCAGATATCTTTATTAATACCAACATTCAGGAAGGTATCCATCATGCCTGGCATAGAAATAGCCGCACCACTTCTTACAGACAACAGCAAAGGTCTTTCTGTATTACCGAATTTTCTGCCGGTTGACCTTTCAAGTTTGTGAATAGCCCCGTTAATTCTATGGTGCAAATCATCCAAAATGCTCTTATAGCCAGTAACTGCTTCTAAACATCTGAATACTTCAGTAGTAAGAATAAAGCCTTTGGGAACAGGGAAGCCAAAAGATGCCATTCTCTTTAGCCAATATCCCTTGTTTCCAAGCATTATCTGATTATCGATAGCTGGAGTATCATCATAAATATGGGTAACAGTTAAATCTGGGTTATAAGTAACAACCAGGTTCAGCATTGCTTTCTGGTCGCGGAATTTTTCCAATTCAGCTTGAAGAGTATCAATAGTCTTAGAAATAAAATTGTCTAAAACCTGCAAACCAAAAGCAGAAGACAAGAGCGAGCGCAGGAAGTTTTCCTGCAACTTAAAGATAACTGCTCTGTCTTCAGGATCGGCACCCTTCACGCTTTCGTGACCGTGGGCAATCATCTGCTTAACAACTATCGGGAAGCAGGTTCTATGAGCATCAACATAATAGTCTTTTATTATGTTCTGAATTGCCTTTGAAATAGCCAGGAACAAATCAAGATATTGGTCGATAGAAAACAGCTTGATACCCATACCTAGTTTGAGCATGTTAATCTTTGTTGAAAGTTGTCTGGTTGGTAAGCCTTCAAGAGCCAAAGCCTTAACGAAGAATGGCAGACATTCATGAATCTTTGTAATAGTACTTTTTGTAATGAATGTCAGACCCAAATCCTGGACAATTTCTTCTAAAAGCATGGTGCCAAGACTTTCAAGTCTCAGAGCAAGACTTAAGGAGTCGAATTTCTTTTCTTTGTAAACTCCATACATAGAAGGAATACCAACTGCAATATGGCGTTTATAATAAATGTTTTCAACTGCTGTAGTCTGTTCAGAAGAAAGAACTCTTCCTTGAAGCTGTGCAATAAAATCTAGAACACAAGTTAGGGTTTCTTTTACTTCATGCTTTGCCAAATGCTTTTCAAATGCAGCTATTCGTTCTGGTTCGAAAATATTGGCCTGCTTAAGGTCGTTAGCTAATTCTAAGGGTTGAGGATTATATTTCTTAGTCAGCAACTGGAACAGGCGAACCATGCAGAATGCTCTTTCATGGTCTCTTTCGAGACAATCAGCAGTTTTTACTTTTTCCTTAATCTGTTCAGGAGTGAAATTGAGGAAATTACTTGTATCGCCTTCTGCAAGCTCAAACAAAGCAACAAATGATTTGTGCATTCCTTCATAATATTCAGAATCATTGCTGATCTGGTTCAATATTTCTTCTGGAACGAAATTTTTAATATGTTCTTTGCTGCCGTCAAACCAGTAATGGAAAGCCCCGTCAATAAACTTTGTCAAAAGGTTATTACTTTCTACGTGAGCTACTTTTCTGATGAAATGAACTAATATGTCGTGTCTAGTACCTAATTCATCGGCTCTAGTAGAGGTTTCACGTAATTCGCCTTCTGCTCCTATTTCATTGAAGAAAGCAGGGAACTGTCTTAACAACTGCTTAGAAAGGTTTATGCTGCTGTAAATGCCTGCATTCAGGTATTTTGATATATCTCTCTGGAACAGGTCTGTATCACGTATTAATACGCCACCAACCTTAAGATTGATTATTAATGCAGAAAGAAGCTTATGGGTCCATTCTGGCTTCATTTCTATGATTTCCATCCAAACCCTGATATTATGGATGTGTTCAGGATTCATCTGAACCTGCCAATCGACATTAGAACCCTTGGCTTCTGGGTATTGGAAACCAGTTGCTATTATTTCATCTATTAAAACATTTAATAGAGGTCTATCTTCTAACGGAACAACTTCATGAGCTATTGTCAGCATTGCGTTCAGCAGTAAACCAGCGAATTTCTTTTCCCCACAGCAATCACGCAGGATTCTAAAGATTTTCTTTATAAAATCTGCTCTCTGTTCTGGTTTTACATTAACAAAAGCTCTGCTTAAAGAACGATTGATTTCTTGGAAAGCCTGAGTATGTATTTCGCTTAAATAGCTTGCACTTATAATATTAAAAAGGAAATCAAGTTTTATTACGAAGCTTAAACCGCCGAAGGCTGTTTCTTGTTCGATTAAATCTGCTTTTTCAAGATAGGCATTCAGAATCTGATTGTAATCTAAAATTTGTGCTAATTCAGCAAATACTGTTTCAGAAGCATTGGCAGACAAGTCGAAGCTGTCGATTTTGTCAGACATTTTCTTAAGATTACTATGGGAAATGTCTGAAACTATATCTTTTAATCTTTTAATGCGTTCTTTTTCAGCTTCGTCAGAAGTGTTGGTTAAACCAGCTTTCGATTCTTTATTAAACCAGTTTTCGGGGTCTTCAACATTTAACCAATAAAGATATGTCTGTTTAAAACTTGAAGAGGCCAGTTTTAAAAACTCTGGAACCTGTTTTAATACGGCACTCTTAGAATGTCTGAGCAAAGGTTTTACGAAATAGGAGCACTTTCTCAGCATAGCTCCATTCTTTTCGCTTATTTCTATAAGTTTTCCGAAAACTCCACTGAGATAAGAAACGTTTCTGTCAATATTTTCACGGCTTTCAGACAATAAAGTACTTATAAAATCAAACAGATAGCGAATGGTTTTATCTTTGATATCATCTTTGGCATTAGAACTGACTATATCGAAATAGATATCAAAAACGGTTTTTATGGCTTCTGGAGCATTTTCATGATTGTTAAACTTAGAAAAATCGTTAACAGAAAATGTTTTTAAGCCTTCCGCAACATAATTCCAATTAACAAAGGGGTGATTAAGTTCGGTCAGAAGTTCTTTTACTCGTTTATAAACACCAAAATATGACTCTACCGACTTTAGTAAAGGTTCGTATTTTTCTGGAATCTGAACTTCAGCGGCTGTGTTTTGAAGATTAACCTTCAAAGCAGAAGAGTTATTTAAAGCTTCCTTTGTACTAGACATATCATTCTTCCTTGTTCTTTACTATGTAAGATATAAGATCTAAGATTTAAGACTTAAGATATAATTTCAAATTCTTCTATTCTTTTTCTTACATCTTACTTCTTATATCTTATATCTTTTTTCTTCTTCCTATTATACATTCAAGCCCCATTTGTAACAATAAAAACTTAGGAAAAATAAGGCTTCTGAAAATAATTCTTTTAAAGACTAGTATTTTATTTTGTTGTCTACCCATTGTCATAAACGTATAGCTTTCAGGGCTAA
>JAFPZP010000012.1 GCA_017417215.1 Candidatus Rifleibacteriota bacterium
GATAGTTATCAAACAATCTAATAACAATAAAAACAATAAAAACCAATTACAACAAAAACGCTTCTCTATAAGAGAAGCAATTAAGAGTCCGAAGACTGTTTTTTATCTAAGATTGTCGGACAGCTGCTTGCTCAACCTTATTCTCCTCCGCGGTCTCTATAAATTTGTCCCTACGAATAGACTTTGAGGGAACGAGCCTTGTGCGGAGAATAGAGGTCTCGCGTCTGCTGTCCGCTCTACGCTCTATAGCTCTATAGCTCTTCCTTCCTCCATTTTCCCTTGCCAAGCTCCGCTTGGCGTAGTTATTGTTATTAGAAGGTTAGAAAAGTAGCGATTATTGCAAATATTCGTTAGCATACTGACTTTCGATTAAACAATAAAAACAAGAGAGGCGTCAGCCTCTAAAAACTGACTACAATAATTACTTTTCTCTAATCTTAATCAGATATCTCAAGTTTTGGTCTTATATCTCATTTCTCAATTCTCATTTTCTATCACCCATCACCAACCACCAACCACTCCAAACTCCGCTTGGCTTTCCCTAAAAAAATTTCCTTGATTTATAAAAATAGAGTGACATATTTATATATCTATGTTAGAATGCGACACCCTAAAAATATATGGGTTTATAATAAAGAACAGTGTACATAGTAGTATTATTGTAATATAGGAAAAAGCATGGAAAAAAAGATATTTCATTACATGTCGCCTCTTAAAAAGATACTTTTTATTCTGGCTGACATTATCTGTATAACTTTCTCTATGTTAGCAGCGGTATGGGTTAGATTTGGGACGTTAGAACCATCTCTTGTTCAGAAATTTTTGATTTTTATCCCTTCTATAACACCATTTGGTCTATTGGTCTTTTGGATGTTGGGGTTGTACAATAGAACTTTACGTTTTACATCTCTTCTTGATGCTTTTGCTATTTTTGTTGCGGTAACTGGATTTACTGCAATAAAAGTTCTTGCCTCTTTCTATGTAACCAATTTTGCTGCTGTGAAACCCGTTCTTATTATAGACTGGATGCAACTCGTAATGTTGATAGGTGCTTTGCGTATAGCACCAAGAGCGATAATCAATGTTATTGAAATCAGCCCCTTGAGGGGTTGGTTATTCAGCAAGACTAGCAGTAAAACAAAACGTGTTATGATTATTGGTGCTGGTCAGGGTGGAGAAAGTATTGCCAGAGAAATTAAACGCAATATGAATTTGCCTATAGAAGCTGTTGGCTTTGTTGATGATGCTGATGAAAAGCAGGGTCAGATTATTCACGGTATAAAAGTTGTCGGTAAAACCGAAAAACTTGATGAACTCTGTAAAACCTATGAAGTCGATGAAATCATTATTGCTATTCCATCTGCTTCAGGAAAAGAATTACGAAGAATAGTCAAGCTCTGCCAGAACACTAACATTAGATTTAAGACCTTACCTGGCTTGCAGGATTTGATTGCTGGCAAGCTTGTCAGTTTGCAACTTAAAGACATTGCTATTGAAGACTTGCTTCGCAGAGCACCTTCAGAAATCAATCTTGCCGAAATCGCAGCATACATTACTGGTAAGACTTTGTTGGTAACTGGTGCTGGCGGAAGTATTGGTAGTGAAATCTGTCGTCAGATTCTTCCTTTCCAACCTGAAAAGCTTTTGCTCTTAGGTCATGGCGAAAACTCTATTTATACTATTCATCAGGAATTATTAAGAAGTCCTGATCTAGGAAATACTGTTTTAATTCCTATCATAACAGACGTTCAAGACAAGGAAAAAATCGACTATATCTTTAATTCCTTCAGACCAGATATAGTTTTCCATGCTGCAGCTCATAAGCATGTTCCAATGATGGAATTGAACCCTGAAGAATCAGTTAAGAATAATGTTTGCGGAACATTCAATGTTGCAGATGCTGCTCATAAATATCATGTCGAACGCTTTGTTATGATTTCTACAGATAAAGCTGTTAATCCGACATCTGTTATGGGTGCCAGCAAAAGAACAGCTGAAAAAATCGTTAAGTGTTTTGCCAAACGAAGCCCAACAAGATTCGTTGCAGTTAGATTTGGTAATGTTCTTGGAAGCCGCGGTAGCGTTATTCCAATGTTCAAATCACAGATTGAACGTGGCGGTCCAATAACAATAACCCACCCCAACATGATTCGTTACTTTATGACTATTCCTGAAGCTAGCAAGCTTGTTATACAGGCAGGTGCTTATGGAAAAGGCGGAGAAGTATTCATTCTTGATATGGGTGAACCTGTTAAGATTCTTGATTTGGCAGAAGATCTCATCAGACTTGCTGGTCTTGAAGTTGGTAAAGATATAGAAATTAAATTTACCGGTATCAGACCTGGCGAAAAGCTTTATGAAGAATTGCTGACCGCTTCTGAAGGTATTACTGCAACAAAGAACAAGAAGATATTTATTGCTAAACCTGAAGAAGTTAATGAAGAAGAACTTATGCTTCAAGTCAGTAAGTTGAAGGAAGCTGCTCTTAGAGCTAATCCGAGAGATGTTATCGAAGCTTATAAGGTCATTGTTCCTACTTTCTCTCCAAATCGTGACATGATTTACAACGAAAAGAGAAATAAGCACAGCATAGAACCAGTAGACTCAACACCAGCTAACGGAGCCAAGCTTAGAGTAGTGAACTAATAATTGGTTTTCATTGTAGTTAGTAGTTATTGTTAGTATACAAAACTTGATGCTCCCCAAATCACAGATTGGGGGAGCTGTCACGAAGTGACTGAAGGGGCTGCATTGCAAAGCAATGCGGTGCCTGGTGGATTTTTGAGAACTTTGCCAAACAAAATTATACGTAGTTATTGTAGTCGGTAGTTATTGTAGTTATTGTTAAAACGAAGGCTGGTAAGCTAATAATTATCAGCAATTTTCGATAGTTA
>JAFPZP010000013.1 GCA_017417215.1 Candidatus Rifleibacteriota bacterium
AAAGATCGTACTCTTTGTGTGCTTTATGATGATAAATTTAATCTTCCAAGTTTTGATTTATCTCGCGAAACTTTAAAGGAGAAAGCTGTTGAAGTTTTGCATATGAATGAAACTGAAGATATAGATTTTGATGACGATAAAGAGTTTTCGGATGCCTGGTGGTTATCTAGTAATGATAATTTGATTGTTAGAGATCTTTTTACAAAGAATATCAGGTCGAATTTCATGAATTTTGTTGATAAAGGCTATAGAATCTGTGGAAGAAGGAATGTAATATTTATTATTACTAACAGTACTCTTTGTCCAGAAGATTACTCTAAGGTTATTTCTGATATTCGTATGATTCAGCGTTTTCTGAAAAATAATAAAAAATTCTATACTTCTCCTTCAGAAACGAAACAGGCTGAAACAGAATAAATTAAAAATAATAAAAACCCGCTTGGTTGCATACCAAGCGGGTTTTTATTTACTGTTTCTTAGGCACTGACACACCAGTTACTTTACAATCTTCTCTGGTGATGATATCGAATTCTGCACCTACCGGAATTTCTATTTCTCTACCTTTGATAAAAGCTCCTCCTGCTAAGCCTATAGGACCTAAAACTACATATCCTAGAGCTGATGCACCAGCAGCCATACCGATTTTCTTTTTATCGTATTTTTCACCGGCGTCATCTATAGATACTTTTAATAAGGTTGAATCCATGGCTTCAATACCGGTTAAATCCAAATTTATATAACCGGTTCTGCCGAAACGTCCACTTCTTCTAACACTTTTAACTGTTGGACTGACAATTCCGCCCTTGGTCATTACAAGAATAGAATCGTTTATAAATACGTCATCAGCAACAACCATTGGAACAATTTCATTTTTTTTAGCAGTTTTGCTAGAAAGTTTCTTTTTAAGTTTAACTCTGAATTTTGTTCCTGCTGGAATAGTAACTTTATGAGTGGATATTAAGCCATTTTCAATTATTACATGGACTTGTTGTTCAAGTCTGAAAGCCATAGCTTCGTTTGATGGAATTCCAGTAATATATTTATCTATTTTGGCTAATCTTTCTTCTAAGGTACCTTCAATAGTAGAATTAAAAAGTTTCCATTCCAAATAGCTCAGTTTCATATCTAGAGATGGGTTTTGATTGGAGCCTACAAAAATAAAATCATGTAGATATTTAGCTTTTTCTGAATCAGTTTGGCCAGAAGTTCTTCCAAACATATCTTCTTCAATCTGTTTTAATCTATTGCTGGTCGAAGCATCTTGTTCTGCACCATAAATATATCTTTCCATTTTACTGATTTTTTTACTTAGTTCTTTGTCTACAGGTTCTGCTTTAATTATTGAGCAAAAACAAGCGGCTAGGAGTAAAGCTATTAAAATATATTTATGTTTCATTTTGTGCTCCATTATTTTTTATTTTTATCTGATTCTTCTTTTATTTCTGTTTTCTTCATAGCACCCTTTTTAATTATTCTATCGGGATTATAAACTATCATTATTTCCCGCTGTTTTAAAGGGGTGCGAATAATATCATTGCAAAACTGTTTAAATTCATTTAAATCAGCATTTTTTACTATGATATCACTTTTATGAAGTTCGTGCATAGTGCTTGAGAGTGTAAAAACTTCTTTTTCTTCAAGATTTGCTCTAGCAGTAATCATATTGGTTGCAAATAAAACTACTGGTCTGCTGAATCTTTCTGCTTGTGGAATCATAGCTTCTTGAAAAAGAAGATTTCCCTGTTCATCAAAAAATCTTGGGAATAAAGCAGGAATAAAATCAAATTTTCTTGCGTCTATGACAATTCTTTTATAAGGAGATGGCTCCTGGGTTTCATCAACACTGATATTTGAACTCCAAGAAGCTAAAAAGCCTGTTGGCTGCATGGGTTGGGGTCTTAGAGCGGCAAGATAAAAAGCAGAACGAAGGCTTAGCTTTCCACTTATAGGTATTTCCAGTTTACATCTAACAAGTCCGGAAACATCTTTTTGATAAAAGGTTTTCGGAGCAGACATTAAAATCATGCCCAGGCGTTCTTTAAGAGCTTTGTTTGTGTGTAAAACATGCTTAACTTCTTTCCCATCCATAATTGTAAGGGAAAGAATCTGTTCGTAAGCATGATGCATGGCATCCATCCAGGCTCTTCCTCGTTCAGATTCATAAGAACCTTCTTCCCAAGGAGTGCCACCAAGTCCAAATACTTCTAGCTTTTGATCAAGAAACACTTTATGGTTTGCTGTTTTTTCGGCTAATAGTATTTGGGCTTGAAATAGACAAAGTATCAACAATAGCAGCTTAGTAGAAAACTTCATTGTTTTGCTCCAGTCTGCTTTTATTAATCAAATGTCATGTGAGCGCCAACGTAATGTTCTGTCATAACATCGCCATCGTAGTAAGAATAGTCTACTCTGACATTTGGAAGGACATTCATACCAAAACCTATTGTGAGAGTGCCGTTGAGGCTACCCATACGCATAGTTAAATCATTTTCTACGAATTTCTTTTCGACACCGACGCGGTATTGTCTTTCGGCTGAATCACAGGAATCAGTAAGATTTATACCGTCAACTGCAATTACAGTGCCTCTTGCAACTTCATAAGCTGCACCAATATTAAAGCTGACACCATCTTTTTTGACGTTGTTCCCTTTAACATGTTCGAGAACATTATCTAATGTCAGACCTAATGAAAGCTGGTCATTATAGTGATACATTAAGCCAGCACCTAATGAAAGTGAATCCCTGTTTGCATTTCTGCCGGCTCTGACATATCTATCTACTTGTAGATATCTTAATTTAAGACCGCCGTAGAGCTGTTCTCTGGCTAACATTCTTCTAGCTATTGGAAATCTTGTAGCGAAAGCCAACTGTAAATCGCTAACTTCACGTTTTACACCAACATATTCACCGCCGACGACATTCCCAAAACCTTCGGAACGTTTGTCCTGAGTATAGGCTATACCATAGCTATATTTAGGTTTTCTTGGAATAGGTTCTTCAAGAATATTGTGTTCAAGGTAATCGGTTATAGAGAAACGGCTTTCTTCTTCACCTTCATAAATATGACCAGTAAAAGCAAGACTCTGCCATTCAAAGATTTCTCTTTCATTGACCTTAGCTTGAATCGATGCTTCTCTGCCTTCAATCTGACTTAAACCAGCTGGGTTATAAATAGTTGCAGATTCATCGTTAGATAGACCGATGAAAGCGCCACCCATACCTCTAGAGCGGACAGACTGAGCATTTGCACTGTTGTTTGAGAATGCGAGTAACGAGGCCAGCATAAAAACTATGCCTGCTACCTTATTTAATTTAGAACGATTCATTAGCTTTGGCCTCCTTCGGCACAAATGTTGATAGTTTTTTATCTAATCGGCAATATTTGATTATTTCTTAATGATTATTGTTTTTTCTTTACAGGAACAAAACCACTTGGAATATTGCTATTATTCTGATTTATCTGGTTATTCTTCTTTAGTGGAACAAAACCATTTTGTGTGTTTGTATTGTTGGTTCTGGGAGCAGTATTTGTCTGATTGACAGGCTGCATATAAGGAACGGAAGGCTGTGGTTGAGCTTTTTGAACTACAGGTTGATCTATAGGAGGTTTCCCTACAATAGCTGTTGGCTGCATCGGATTTCTTCTAAGAGCTTCCACAGCAGGACTAATACGTTTCCCGCCAGCATATACAAATGGAACTTCTGCGTATCTGATATTGTCTTCAAAACTAGCTGTTGTATAGTTTTTAAGCATTTTATACTGATTTTCGTTATTAGGAATAATCATATCTATAACTGTAGGTTCGCCGTATGTATTACTTCCTCCACCAAAATCATCCTTAGTTGGGAATGCTTTAACGTCTCTGTTCAAAAGACGGTTACCAGAAACTACATTTTTATACCCCATAGAGAAGCACTGAAAACCTGATTTTTCGGAAATTCTAGGCAATTTTTTCTTTGAAATTTTGGTAATTACTCTATCGCTTTGTATTTCAACGTAATCAGGAACAATAATATCATTAATTCTGTCTTGGAAATCTAATTCATCAGTCTTTTCTCTTAAGATTTCTTCAAGAGCTGAAAAATTCATTGGGCTTATAAGAATTGCCTTTTCCCAACCCATTTTATCTGCGAATAATACGCTTCTTCCTGGGAGTGCTTCGTTATAGCCGGATTTTTCTATACCATCTATATCTATGTAGATATCCCAAAGATTGGCTACAAAACCTTGGTCATCGCTTTTTCCAGTATCTTCCCAGGTTCTTAAAATATAATTTCGCATTTGAATTTCAAAGACTATGACATCGCCTTCTTCATAAACTCTGAAATTCTTTATATCAAAGGTGCCTCTTTTCAGACGTTTATCTAATGGATACTGGTAATAGCCATTACCTTTGTCGTCGCCAATAGGGTCTTTTATATTTAATAAATCTCTGCTTTCATAATAATAGTTAAGTTTTTGCTGAGCTGCAGAACAGGAGTTTGGAGATAAAAGAGCTGTAATAGCTATTGATGAAGCTATAAAAGCTTTGAATAGATTGTTTTTTAGTATATTTTTTATCATTTTTGCCTCCTGAAATACTTATCTTATAATGGTTAGGGTGCCAGGAT
>JAFPZP010000014.1 GCA_017417215.1 Candidatus Rifleibacteriota bacterium
AAGGTGTCTTCAATTCTTCCTTTGTAGACTTCTGAACCAGTGGTTACTATGCCTACTTTTTTGAATGAATAAGGAATTAACTCTAAAACAGGCTTACCATTTGTTATGGAAAGAGTGTTCTTTTGAAGATTATTCATTTTTTCTTCTTCAATAACAAGTGGAATTATTCTTGTGCCAGCTAGTTTGTCGCCTTTCTTAACAGGAGTATTGCCATGTCTGGTAGCAATCATCATCTGAGGTGTAGAATTAATTGCCAAGAGTGCTTTGGTATTTATTTTTAACAAACCATCGCAATCAGCGGTAAGTTCAATTTTGCCTTCTTGGGGGTCGCTGGGAATCATGTGTTCGCCCATTGCTAAATCACGCAGTATTTCTGCTGCCTCATTTTCATGAAGCCAACCTTCCTGCTTTTCCCATACATAAAGGTTTTCTTTTCCCATGCTAAGAAGAATAGGAATATCTTCTTCTTTAACTATATGACCTTTTCTGAATCTTGCTCCCTTGTATTGACCAATTATAATTTGAGTCAAATCATGGGCTAATACAGAGCCAACTGCATCTTCTGTTTTTATTAATTTCATTATTTTTTCTCCTCTTTTGCACAGTCAAAGGCACTGCCTTTTAATACTTTCAAACCATGATCTATATATTTCAAAATGTATTCTAGAGATTCTTTTACAGCTTTGTGTGAGCCAGGAAGGTTAATAATGAGCGTCTGTTTCCTGATTACACTGACACCTCTGCTAAGCATTGCATGTCCAGTAATTTTAAGGGATTCTGCTCTTATGGCTTCTGCTATTCCTGGCGCATTTCTGTCGGCAACTGCAAGGGTTGCTTCAGGAGTATTATCTCTAAGAGAAAAACCTGTTCCGCCAGAAGTTATGATTAAATCAATCTTTACTTCGTCTGTTAGCCGGATTAATTCACTTTTTAAGAGTTCGGGCTCATCAGGCAGCAAAATACACTTATTAACCCTGTATCCATTCTGTTCAAGTATTTCTTTGGCTTTTGGACCGCTTAAATCTTTGCGTTCACCCTTAGAGCCTTTATCGCTTAAAACAATAACAACTGCAGTGAATTCGAGTTTTTCTTCAACTTTTTTCATCAATTATTACATTTTCCTCTTTGTTAAGAAACAGTTTAGTATTCTACAAAGAACAATTTTACCATACAATTATATAATACTAAATGATTTTTAAAATAAAAAATAGTGATAAATCTTAAATAGTACGTTATAATAATATTCGATAGTCTAAAATATGATTTAGTATTGTCAAAACAAAAGTTAAATCAATAGAAGTATTTTTCTAATCTCTTTAGAAAAAAGAAAGGTATTTAAATATGAAAAAAGTAACTACATTATTGTTAGCAAGTATCCTTGGTCTTGCTTCAATTGGCTATGGTGCTGAACCAGTAAAAAAAGTAGAAGTAAAAGTTTTTGCTGCAGCTTCTCTTAAAGGAGTCATGAGTAAATTTGAAGCTAATTATGAAAAAGCTCATCCTGCTGTTGATGTTATTCTCAACACTGATAGCTCTGGCAAGCTGATGAATCAGATAAAAGAAGGAGCTCCTTGTGATATTTTCTTTAGTGCTGCCATAAAGCAAATGGATGATCTCGAAAAAACAAAACAAGTTAAAACAGATTCTCGAACCAATGTTCTTAATAATCAGCTTGTTGTTGTAACTAGACCAGAAAGTAAAACTGCAGTAACAGGTCTTGCTACTCTTAACAAAGCAAAGAGCATTGCTTTGGCTCACGGCAGTGTTCCGGTAGGCAAATATACTAGACGCGCTTTGATTAAGTTAGGAACATTGAAGAAAATTGATGACCCGGCCAAATATACAACTCAGCAAGTTTCTGCTGCTCTTGGCGGGGTTGAAATCAGTGAACAAAGTAACGTCAGCAAAGTTTTGTCTGCTGTAGAAGAAGCTTCCTGCGAAGTTGGAACTACATATCTGTCAGATACTGTTGGTCATGAACAGAACATCAGGATTATTGAAACTGTTGGTTATGATGTAGCTGGCGATATTATTTATCCAGCCGCTTTGATTGTTAATCCTGATGCTGATGCCAAAGAAACTGCTTATTCAGCAGATTTTTTGAGATACATTACAAGCGAAGAAGCTAAGCCTCTCTATCAGGAATTTGGTTTCGATACCAATGTGAAATAGTAGAGATGAGAGATGAGAGATGAGAGATGAGAGATGAGAGATAATAGGATTATTTCTCTAACGGAAGTCTTTGTCAAACTCATTGTTACTGTATGTATTTAAATAATTCGTTACATTACTTAGAAAAAAATATTGTTAGAATTATAAAAATATCCCCTTTCTTAAAGGGGAACGGCTGCTATTGCAGCCAAGGGGATTTTTAAGAAGCTTAATAAACAGTAGAAAGTTTAGTCAGATGACTATTCTGTTATGAAAAATCTCCCTGTCAGCCACTATGTGTCTGACATCCCTCTTTAAAAAAGAGGGTCTTTAAGACAATATTAGCAGAAACTAACGATAGCTAAAACAATTCCCTAACCTCTAATCTCTTCTCTCTCATCTCTTATCTCTAAAAAGTATATCTAACACTTAAAACCTTATATAATTTGAAAAACTTATAGCTTATTAAATCATCGCAAATAAAAATGGAAAGTATAACAGAATTCTTAAAAGGCTTAGATTGGAGCCCTTTATACATCTCTTTAAAGACAGGCATAGCAGCAACAATTGTGTCATTTTTTCTAGGAATCTATGCTGCTAGAAAAGTAATCAAAATGTCTACTAGAGCAAAATCTATCGTAGACGGAATTTTAACCCTTCCGATGGTTTTGCCGCCAACTGTCGCTGGCTTTTTCCTTTTGCTGATTTTTAGCAGAAGAAGACCTATTGGAATCTTTTTAAACGATACTTTTAATATTCAGGTTGTTCAGACTTGGCTAGGTTGCGTCATTGCCGCCACAGTCATAGCTTTTCCTCTTATGTACAGAAATGCTAGAGCCGCATTTGAACAAATAGACGCGAATCTTGTTCATGCTGGCCGAACCCTTGGAATGTCTGAATTTGCAATTTTTTGGAAAATTGTTATTCCTACTGCTGGACCTGGCATAGCTTCAGGAACCATTCTAACCTTTGCCAGAGCTATGGGCGAATATGGCGCTACTTCAATGCTGGCTGGCAATATTCCGGGTAAAACCGGAACGGTATCTCAAAGTATTGCAATGGTTACAGAGAGTGGTGACTATGTGACGGCAGGTTTTTGGGTTGCAATAGTTTTGTTGTTAGCTTTCCTAGCTGTTTTCACAATCAATATGATTACTGGAAAGCATATGAAAATTGTTAAAAGATGGTAGAAAACATGAGACTTTCTGCTGAAATTTATAAAAAAATAGACAATTTTTGTCTTGATATAAAAATTGAGAGCAATGCAAAAAGAATCGGCATTCTTGGGGCGTCAGGTTCCGGCAAAAGCATGACTCTGCGCAGTATTGCTGGAATAGAAAATCCTGATAAAGGGCATATCGAAATTGACGGTGATGTTTTATACGATTCCTCAAAAAGAATAGATTTAAAGCCCCAGAAAAGAAATGTGGGCTATATGTTTCAGAATTATGCTCTTTTCCCGACTATGACGGTTTTGCAAAATGTTCTTTGCGGATTAAAGGGAAGCAAAGAAGAAAACCTAGAAAAAGCCATGGCTATGATTTCAAGAATGGGTATTAATGGACTTGAGAACCGTTTGCCTGGTGAATTGTCTGGTGGACAGCAGCAAAGAGTAGCATTAGCTAGAATAATGGTATATAACCCTCGTGTTATTTTGCTTGATGAACCTTTTTCTGCATTAGATATTTATCTTCGCGACAAAATGCAGCGTGAAATGTTTGAATTGTTGGAAGACTATAAAGGGCAAACTCTTATGGTTTCCCATAGCCGTGATGAACTATACCGATTCAGCGAAGAAATTTTTGTTGTTGGAAATGGAAATATTATTCAAAGCGGTAATACAGATAGCATTTTTAATCATCCTATAAATGTTGCTATCGCAAAACTGACAGGCTGTAAGAATTTCGCCAAGATTAAGGTTATTGATCCACATAAAATTAAAATTCCTGGATGGGGAGTCACTCTTGATTTAACAAAAGAAATTCCTCAAGACACTACTTGGATTGGTTATAGAGCCCATATGTTCGAGCCTGTTTGGGGCGATAAAACTACAAATTGTGTAAAGGTCCGTCTTGTAGCTAAAGATGAGCTTCCTTTTGAAACAAATTTATATTTTGCACCAGAAGATGGTGACAAAGCGAACAAGGTCGATGACATTTGTTGGTTCATTCAAGGCGAAATGAGAAAAACCATAGAACAAAAAGGAATGCCTGATTATTTAAAAATATCTGAAGAGAAAATTCTCCTTTTAAAGGAGTAAAAATATAAAATTAAGGAGTTCTTATGAAATACGCATTAAGTGCAAGAAATCAGTTCGAAGGTGTTGTCAGTAAAGTTACTGATGGTGCTGTAAACGGTATTGTTACCATTGATGTCAATGGAACACCTGTTACTGCAACTATTTCAATGGGTTCAATCAAAAATCTTGATATAAAACCCGGTGTTAAAGCTTGTGCAGTAGTAAAAGCTACAGAAGTTATGGTTGGAAAGGGCAAACTTCAGTTGAGCGCTCGCAACCAGTTCCCTGGTAAAGTTATTGCCATTGAAGAAGGCGCAGTAAATGCAATCGTTAAAATTGAAGCTTTAGGCGGTAATACTGTAACATCTACAATTTCTATCGCTGCCGTTAAAGAACTTGGTCTTAAGGTTGGTGAAGAAGCAACTGCAGTTATCAAAGCCACCTCCGTAATGGTAGGTATTTGATAAGGGGTTGGGGACTAGGGTGTAGGGAGAAAGAGATACCCAATCTAAGTCTCTCTGCTTTTACTGAAGATGCTGACACGCTATGCGGGGCAGCATCTTTGTCTAACACATCTTTTACTATATTTTTAAGCTAGAAATAACATTTGGTAGATTCCAGCAACAATAAAGCGGAAGGCTTTGAATTATTGTTTCTTCTATTTTATTTGTAGAAGTATTTTTAAGAGAGATTTTAAAAGCAATTTTTGGCTGATATTTTTTTATATAACCAGATAAACTTTTAGCTCTTGTATTGTCTGCCGATTTTACTTCTATAGGAATAATCAAATCGTCTTTCTCTACTATGAAATCTATTTCTGCTGTATTGTCTGATCGATAAAAATAAGAAACAAAATTATTAATAATCAATTCATTATTTACATAGTTTTCAGTCAAAGCGCCTTTAAATCCATCATATAAGTTGTTTCCTTCTAAAATGATATTATAAGGAAGACCACTTCTTTTTCTTAATAAACCTACATCTGACATATAGACTTTAAAATATGAAGCATCTGCCGCAAAAGACAACGGTATTTGTGGTTTTGATACCATTTGTGGACAGTAGACTAACCCAGCATTAACAAGCCATTGAAGTGAGTTTTCTAAATCTTTAGCTCTTTTCCCAGATTTAACATGGGAAAAAACAAATTTATTATTATCCTTAGCTAATTGTTTGGGTATAGAATCCCATAACCAGCCTAGTTTTGGTATTTCTACCAATGGTGCGTGTTTTGAAAAATCGTTAGCATAATCTTCAAGTATGTCTTCTTGGATTTTATCAATTTTGTTATAATCATGATTATTTACCCAATTAAAAACTGCTTCTGGCATTCCGCCGACTATAAGATAATTTTTTAAATGTTTTTCTAGTGGAATTGTATACAATTCTGCAAGGCTTTTTGAAAAGTCATATCCGGTTAGAGCTTCTATATATCTTGCACCATCATCGGCACATACAAATTCAGAAAAACTCATTGGATACATTTTTAAATGTTCAACTTTTCCGACAGGAAAAGATATATTATTCTGCTTAATGGCTACTCCAAGAAGTGAACCAGCACAAACAATATGGAGTTGTGGCTCATTTTCGCAAAAATATTTCAATGAAGTTAATGCAAGAGGACATTCTTGTATTTCATCAAAGAAAATTAGAGTTTTCTTTGGTATTATAGGCTTTTGTAAAATAATACTGCTCAATTCCTTTAAGATTCTTTTAGTATCAAAATCCTGGGTGAAAATAGATTTTAGAGGAATGTTTCCTTCAAAATTAAAATATGCAACATCGTCATAATATTGTGAACCAAATTCTTTTATGATATATGTTTTACCGCATTGTCTGATTCCTGTGATTATCAAAGGCTTTCTATCCCTTTTGTTTTTCCATTCTATTAGTAATTTGGTGATATTTCGTTGCATATCTTTCCTCGTTAAAACAAAATTTATATGATTTTCAGATAAATAATAACATTTTTCATAGGAACTTTGCAATAACTAGCATGTTTTTCATAGGAAGTTTATTGCTTTGCACAAAGTATATCGTTATAATTTATTAATTCTATTTGTTGTTAGCTAGTTTTCTGAAAAATAAGCTGATTATAAGCGCAAAACTTTTAAAATTGAAAAGTTTTGCGTTTTTTGTTAAGAAAAATTGTGAACAACAATTACAACAAAAACCAAGTAAAAAAATACCCACTTTTTTAAAGTGGGTATTTTTTTATAACTTTAAATTAGTATTTGCAGAAAATTTCTGTCCAGAACATATTGTAATCGCTGAAGGCATTACCACTGTCATACTGGAAGTCAGTATAACCAATTCTGAGTCTAGTATTCTTAGCAAGTTTATACTTATATTCAAAGGTTATGACTTTTGCTTCATCACTACTTGCTGGTTGACCAGCGGCAGCTTTACGTCTGAAGAAAACACTGGCTTTATCGTCATCTTTTGGAGAAAGTATATCATAAGCTAATCTGAAATAGTGTTTATTATTAGTCTTCGGAGTATATTCTACCTGAAGCTTAATATCCTGAACATTTGTAATGAAACCCTGGGCTTGGAGACGATTATACTGTCTATCACGGATAAGGTCTTCCATTGGGTGTTCAGGGCTATCGGTCCATCGTTTATCCTTAGCTATATAGCCCGCATTAGCTTCTTCATCTATCATTGTATAAGCTAATTTAAACTTGAAATCTTTTTTTGTATCATATTTTGCAGCAGCATGAATCATCCAACCTTTAGTATCTTCTCTGGTATTAGTTCCATCTGTTTTAAGTTTACCGTTTTCGGTATGTTCAAAGACACCGCCTAAATCATAAGACCAGTTTTCGCTATTTCCAATCTTGCCTTTTCCACCAAATTCAATGTAGTAACGAGAAATGTCTTTGTTGTCATCTGGATTAGCAGCATTAAATCTGTCAACTGTTTGACGATTATTTTGTAAATAAGTACTATCCATAGTTAAATAATACAAACCTAAATAAAGATCATTACCGTTATGTTTAGTATCAATATTAATATTCCAAATATTGCGGTAATCTTCATTTTCTTGTCTATTATAGAAAAGATTGAATGTGTAGTTAATATCTTTTACTTTTTGGGTGTAGTTGATTGAATCCATTTGGTTATTCATAACCAGACAATGGCCATGAGTATAATACTTTCTTCCTAAGGTCAATTTCCCCTTAGTATCCAGGAAGTTCTTAATTTCCAATGTTGCAATATCAACGTCACCAGTTTGGAAGTTATTTCCAGACCATTGTGTACCACGAACACCTTCTAAGCCAGCATTGTTATTTTGAATCATATCCCATCTGACAGATGCTTTCACATTTTTATCTACCTGAGCATCTAATCTTAGTCTGAATTTAGTAGATGTTCTATGAAGATGTCTTTCACGATTACCGTTATCATCATCATCTATTTCAACGGCATGATTTCGCATTACTATATCGCCAGAAATCTTAATGTTGTCGCCAGAATTTTTAGTATAGTCTTTAATTTCTGCTACATCTTTCTTTAAAGTGGCAACATCTTCTTTAACAACCTGCATATCATCTTCAAGAGCAGTAACTTTTACACCAAGAAGAGCAAGTTCATCAGCAAATTCAATAGTGAGTTTTTCAAGAGTCTGAAAGTCATTCTTGGAAACATTACCAGTGCCACCCAACTGTTCAACGTTAGCAAGCATTTTAGCTGTAACCATAGCAAGCTGATAGCGTGTTACTGGTTCGTTGCCCTTGAATGTTCCATTAGGGAAACCTTGAACGATGCCTTTTTCAGCCATTTCACTTACTGCTTCGTAAGCCCAGTGATTTGGTGATACATCGGAAAAAATATCGGCATACGCAAAAGTAGATATACCGAGAACCATAGCAGAACAAGCAATAATCTTTTTTATATTCATTATAATTTATCTCCACAAATTTAAACTAATTTCAATAAGATGTGGTGATAATATCAGATTTTTTTATTTTGTCAAGTACAAAGTAGCAATAAGTATTACTAAATAGATATGAAGGTTTGCTGGATATTTTTCTTATTTCATTGTTACTGCTATATTTCTTCTAAAAAATGACAAAAAAATTAATATTTTCTTAGAAATTCTGATTTTTCTGTACGTTATACTACTTTACATACTAAAAAGTTGCATATGTTTAAAAATTATGGTATTTAGGATTGTAAATAAACCTTAAGTCACATTCTTTATAAGCTATTTTATTAAAAAGGAAGTTAGTATGAATACAATTTGTAAATTTGCAGCTTATTCAATGTTAGCTGCCACATTACTCATTACACCAGCTTTTGCTCAGGAAGCAGAAGAAGTTGAAGAAGCTCAAAACACTGCTGAAGCAGTCGAAATGACTGAAGCAGACAAGACCTATGTAATGCCAGAATTGGCAATAGACGCTGAACGAGCTACTTATCAAGCATTAATAAGTCGTCCTCAAGACGAAATCACGCCAGAACAGATGGAAGCAATTTCAACTCATAATCCAGTTGAAATGCTGAGAGCTTATAACTCTTCTATCGCATTAGGCGGTGGTCTGGGGGGTGCTACTGTAGTTCCAAGAATCAGAGGTTTAGCAGGCAGATATACAAATGTTACCGTAGATGGTATGACTGTAAACACTCCTTGGAACTGGTCTTCTCCGCTTTCCGGTTTCCCTTTAAGCAGACTTTCGAAAATAACTCTTTCTAATACTGGTTCTGCTATGGTAAACGGTCATAATGCAGTTGCTGGTAGCGTAAACTTCGTTCTTCCTTCAGGTAGAACTCACAAAGGTTTTACTCTTGGTATGGAAACAGGTGGAGAAGGAACTAGACACCTTGATGTAATGTATGGATTTGAAGACGGAAATAATGAACATATTATCGGTGTTTTTAAAGATAGATATGATGGTTCAAGAAAATTCTCAGATGGTTCCTCTTATAAAAATGGTCGAGACAATACTATGCTCTACTATAAAGGTCAGTTTGAACTTAGTCATGGCTGGTTGTTCAAGAGCACAATTATGCATAATGAAGGTTCTATAACTGTTGGTGATGCTTGGGGTGGAACTTTTGAAAAGTTTGATCCTTGGAGGATGTCTTTAAGAAGTTATGCTTTGTTTAAAGATTTTGGCAATGACAGTAATTTCACATTGAGATATTCTAGATATAACGACTATTCAAGAGATGTTTATTATACAGACGGAACATTTACTCAAGTCATGAATCCTGACCAGCAAGACGGCTATACCAACGTAAATATGAAAACTTGGGAAGCTTTATATAACTTTAAAGCTAACGATAAGAACTATATCAATGTTGGTGTTGTAAATCAGAAAGTTTCAGACAGCCATGATTCTCTTTCTAAAGAATATATAGGCAAAGAAATAGACAATACTTCTTTCTTTATTGCTGATTCTATGAGACCTACAGACAAGCTTAATCTACATCTTGTTGTTCGTTCAGATGAAGACTATGAAGGTGAAAGAGATACTTCTTATTCTATTAATACTAAGTATGATATTAATGATAAATTCGATATTGGTCTAGGATATAGTCATACAATTCAGTTACCAACTCTACAAGATTTATATAGAGTAAATTCTAGAGGGAACCAGCTTAGAAATACTGTTGGTAATCCAAATCTTGAAAACGAAAAGTCTGATAGTTATGAAGTAAGATTAGGTTATAAACACAATGATAAGTGGAATTTCAATTTAACAGCTTATAAATATGAAATAGAAGATATGATTACTTCTAAAACTGCTCAAGAACTTGGAATTGCTGGAAATGACTGTTGGTTGCCTGACAAGAATGGAAATGTTCTTCAATTCGCAAACAACACTAACGTAGCCACAAATGTTGATGAAGCTGAAATATCCGGTGTTGAATTTGGGGCAAGAGGAAAACTCAGCGATAACTTCAATCTTGCTTTGAGTTATACTAAGTTTAGTAAAGCAGATGAAAAGAATAAAGCCAACAACATAACCACACGTTTGTCTAGCGTTCCAGATTATAGAGCTACAATGGCACTAGAATATCACAAAAACAAGACAACCTGTGTTTTGACTCTTTCTCATCAGGGTGAAACAGAAGCTAGAAACAACAATGCTGTTACTAAACTTGATTCTTCAACAATCGCAGATTTCTATATCAAACAGCAATGCAACAAAGACTTCTCTGTATATTTGAAAGTTGCTAATATCGGCGATAAGAAAGATGTTATCTTAGCTCAAAATGCTGTCGGAAACCATAACGCAAATGGCACCAACGGTTACTATTATGAAGAAGGTCGTGTCGTAACCTTCGGTATGGAACTCAAGTGTGACTAATAATTTAAACAAAAAAACAGCCAGTTTTGGCTGTTTTTTTGTTTTAGGGGATAGTGGATAGGGTATAGGGTATAGGGAGAAAGGGATTTAGGAAATTGATTAGAATTACTTCAGTTTTTGTTTTTTTATTTCCTATATGTTAAAATATAACAAAATAGGAGATAGTATGATTAGAATTTGTAAATTTGCAGCTTATTCAATGTTGGCTGCTGTTATATTAGTTACACCCGCTTTTGCTCAAGAATCTGAGGAAGCTGAAAACAACAGCGAAGCAGTCGAAATGACTGAATCAGAACAGACTTATGTTTTGCCTGAATTGTCTATTGACGCTGAACGTGCCACTTATCAGGCACTTATTACTCGTCCTCAAGACGAAATCACTTCTGAACAGATTGAAAGTATGCCGACCCATAATCCGGTAGAAATGATTCGTTCGTATAATTCCTCTATTAGACTAGGTGATGGACTTGGCGGCGCAACTGTAGCACCAAGTATAAGAGGCTTGAGCAGCAGGTATACGAATGTCACCGTAGACGGTATGACTATAAATACTCCTTGGAACTGGTCATCTCCGCTATCTGGTTTCCCTTTAAGCAGATTGTCTAAGATAACTCTGTCTAATACAGGCTCTGCAATGGTAAATGGGCAAAACTCTGTTGCTGGTAGTGTAAACTTTGTTCTTCCTTCTGGAAAAAGCCACAAAGGCTTTACTCTTGGTATGGAAACTGGTGGCGAAGGAACTCGACATGTTGATGTAATGTATGGCTTTGATGATGGCGATAATCAGCATTTAATCGGTGTTTTCTCTGATAAGTACGATGGCACAAGACGTTTTACCGATGGTTCTTGGTATAAAAATTCCCGCGATAACCAAATGTTATACTATAAAGGTCAGATTGCACTTAGTCACGGCTGGTTGTTTAAAACCACAATAATGCATAACGAAGGTACTATAACCTGTGGTGACGCATGGAGAGGAATTTTTGAGAGATTCGACCCTTGGAAACTTTCTTTAAGAAGCTATGCTTTGTTTAAAGATTTTGGGAATGAATCTAATTTTACTTTGAGATATGCTAGATATAATGACTATTCTCGTGATGTTTACTATACAGATGGAACTTTCACTCAAGTTATGAACCCTGGTCAGGAAGACGGTTTTACCAATGTTGATATGAAGACTTGGGAAGCTTTATATAACTTCAAAGCCAACGATAAAAACTATATTAATATTGGGGTAGTTAATCAGAAAGTTTCTGACAGCCATGATTCTCTTTCCAAAGATTATCAAAATATGGAACATGAAAACACTTCTTTCTTTGTTGCAGATTCTTTAAGAGCAACAGATAAATTGAATATTCATTTGGTCGCTCGCTCTGATGAAGATTACGAAGGCGAAAGAGCTACTTCCTATTCAATAAACACAAATTATGATGTAAATGATAAATTTAGCATTGGTGCTGGTTATAGCCATACTATCCAGCTTCCTACTTTGCAGGATTTATATATGGGTGGAAAAGGCGGTCGTTACGGAAATCCTGACCTTGAAAATGAAAAATCCAATAGCTATGAAGTGAGATTGGGTTATAAAATCAACGATAAATGGAATTTAAATTTTACTGGTTATAAATATGATATAGAAGATATGGTAGCAGATAAAACCGCTGGTGAACTTGGCCTAGTTGGTCAGCAGTGGTTCAGAGATAGAAATGGTAACAATGTGGTTTTGGCTAATAATAATATTGTAACGACTAATATTGATGAAGCTGAAATTCAGGGTTACGAATTCGGTGCTAGGGGAAAATTGAGCGATAGTTTTAATCTTGCTTTAAGCTATACAAACTTCAAGAAGGCTGAAGATAAAGCAACAAAAGTCCGCTTGGAATCTGTTCCTGATTACAGAGCAACTATGGCATTGGAATACTGTCATGAAAAGACTACGGCAGTTCTGTCTTTGTCTCATCAAGGAAAAACAAAGGCCAGACCAGGAAATAACGTTACTACTTTGGATTCATCGACTCTTTGCAATTTCTATATTAAACAGCAGTGCAATAAAGATTTTGCTGTATATCTGAAAATTGCCAACGTTGGGAATAAGAAAGATGCTGTATTGTCTCAATATGTTTTGGGCAATCATAATGCCAACGGCGCAAACGGCTATTTCTACGAAGACGGCCGCGTAATCACACTTGGCATGGAACTAAAATGCGACTAATGGAACGTTATCATAAAGGAGTTATTAATTCTAATTTTAACTCTTGTATTTTAGAAAAACCTCTATCTGCTGTAATCAAAGGAACATTATAGTCGATAGAGGTTGCCGCGATTATAGCATCGGGCAATTTTATTTTATATTTTTTCCTTAATTTAATAGTAATATCTTCAATATTACTATTTATATTTAAAATGGTACATTCACTTATAAAACTTTTTATTACATTTTCTTCTTTTTCATCTATTTCTGTAAAAGAAAGTAATTCTAGTTTGCTTATAACAGATAAAGCAAAACTACTAGATAAGTATTGTTTCATTACAGAATTCCCTGATAGCAAATAAATAATTGCATTTGTATCTAGGATATAATTAATTCCATTCATTACGCATAGCTTTCTGAATGGCTAAACCATCTTTGTTATTATTTATACTGCCAAAGAATTTAGACATATTATTAACAGAAGTTTTTTCTTTGTTTTGTATTCCAAATTTGTAAATAACATATTCAACATAATTATCTATTTCTTTTAGGCAGTCTTCTGGTAATATTTTCAGCTTTTCTGTTAAAGATGTATAAGACATTTTTATTCCTCCATATACTATTATAATTGCTTTATGTTTTTTTTGGCAAGTAATTGGCAATTAACAATAACAACATATTCCTAAAACAAAGAAACCAGGGTTATCTTACCCTGGCCCGAAAAAATAAGGAGGCAAACAAATCCATCGAAAGTTTCGGCAAGAGTTGATATTTCTTTAACGAAAATTTAAAAATTTTTTAGTTTTTGTGTACACAACCATATTTTTGCCAAGCAAAGCTTGGCGTAGTTATTGTAATTGGTAGTCATTGTAGTTATTGTTATGATTGGTAGAGTATCTTTAAGATCTGCCCCCAAAGCGAAGCTGTTGGGGGAAGTGGCACGAAGTGCCGAAAGGGGTCTTAAACAATAAAAACAACAACTACCAAAAATAATGACAGTTGCTTGCTCAACCTTATTCTCCTCCGCGGTCTCTGTTGATTTTTACCTTCGGATAATTTTTGAGGGAACGAGCCTTGTGCGGAGAATAGAAGGTTTCGCGTCTACTGTCATTATTATGAATTTACTAACTATAAAAGCCTTATTAATAATTAAAAAGTTTGCGTTTGCTCTGACCAACCATAAACCAAATATATTAGTCTTATAGAAACTGTGATATAATAAGAAATCTACAAATAACAAGAAAGATTCAACCATGATTAAGAAAAGCAGCAAATCAACTTTAACTAACGAAGAAGCATTAGACTATATCCTTAAAGCGTCTAAGAAATTTTTGCCGAAAACAGAGGTTATTCCTTTGGTTTCTGCTTATAATAGAATTTTGGCGGCAGATGTTGTTTCTGACACCAATATTCCTGGAGCTGACACTTCGTCAAGAGATGGTTTCTGCTTAAAGTCTTCTTCTGTTGAAAACTGCAGTTTGGAAAATCCTATAGAGTTAAAATTAGTAAAAGGCGAAGTCCATGCTGGCCATTGTGTTGAATCGATTAAAGAAAATGAATGCGCTTATATTGCCACTGGCGGGGTTTTACCCAAAGGGGCAGATACTGTAGTTCCTTTTGAAAATGCAGAGTTGAACTCAGATAAAAATAAAGTTGTTTTTAAATCAGAAATTAAAACAGGTGATTTTGTCAGATTAAAAGCTTCAGAAATGAAAATTGGCGAAGTAGTCGCAGAAAAGTTTGCTGTAATTGAACCGGAATTAGCCGGTAAGATTGTTTCTGCCGGTTCCTTTATGGTTGAAGTTTTTAAAAAGCCGGTTGTAGCAATAATAACCTCTGGAGACGAAATAGTTATGCCTTGGGAAAAGCCTGAACCCTGGCAGGTTAGAACTTCTAACCCAACTGTATTATCTATGCTGGTAGAAAAATATGGTGGAAAATGCCTGGATTTCGGTATTGCAAAAGATACTGGAGATAACATAGAAAATTTATTTGTTAAAGCTGTAGGAGCTGCAGATGTTGTCGTCACCAGCGGTGGAATCGCCATGGGAAGGCATGACCCGACTAGAAACATGTTCGAAAAATTGGGAATAGAATCTGTTTTCCAAAAGTATGGCAGTCATTTCAGACCTGTGTTTTATGCCGAATACAAGGGTAAGCCAATATTTGCTTTGCCAGGCACTCCGGCAGGGATGCTCAGAATTTTTGAGAAGTTTGTCGGCCCCTTTTTGAAGGCTATTACAAGAAAAAGAGCTTAGAGATTAGAGCGTAGAGCGATAGAGAATGGGTCCTAAAGCCTCTCCTTGAGAACTTCATAAACCAGATGCTGCTCCGCGGTAGTGGGGAAGCTGTCACGGAGTGACTGAAGGGGGAGCAATGCAAAGCATTGCGTAGACGGGGTGGTGACCGAACTAGAGTAAACCATGTTTGGCGATAGTGTATTAGAAAACGATATTGCCGTAACCATTATTGTGAGCTTCTGAAAGAACCGTGATTGTCTATTTCTGTTTAGAGTTTAGAGCATAGAGATAAGGAGATTGTTTTAACTAACGCAAGTTTGTAGTAAACCTTAAATATAAATAGCTTGATAAAACACAAGAAAATTATTATAATTAGTTCGTAAATTGCGAAGTAATTATAATGGAAAACCAAAATGATTATTTTAAAACTTAAATTAGATAACATATATGGCTTTAAAGACTTTGAGCTTGATTTGACTTACCCTAAAAAAATTGTTAATTCGATAATAGAAAATGAGCACTTAGCTGGCTTCCCTAATTTTCGTTATAAAAAAGTCGTTATTTTAATGGGAGCAAATGCTTCTGGCAAGACCACTTTAGGCAAAGCAATACTAGGAATAACCAGATTTATAAATAACCCTAATCCGCAAAGTCTCAGAAACATAATCGGCGATAAAAGTCAAAAAGCTTCTTTTACCATAGATTTCGTAAATAAAAATAACTTTTTGCAAAGATTAACTCTAGAAACTTACAATCCTGCAGAAATAAAATACAATTATTATAAAGCAATAATTACACCAAATTGTTCTTATGAAAAAACAGTTGAGAAGTTAGAAGACCATACTGATGAATTTAAAGAAAGAATGTATAACATTGATAAACATTATGAATGGGAAAATACTATTAACTGCTTTTTTGCTTATCCAAATAGCGATTTATTAATAGATTTTGAAGATATAAAAAAATCTCTTTTGCTTAAAATTTTTAAATCAGTTATTGGAACTTTAGACCCGACTCTCAAAGACATTAAGATTTCTAAAGACTTACAAAATTCTTTTATTATTAAAAGAAACAACGAGGAAATAATAATTCAAGAAGGTAAACTTCTTAATAAAGAAATGCTTTCAAGTGGAACTATTGAAGGGATAAATATTGCATTATTTCTAGCTTCGATGTTTATAAATAACAATTCATTTTATTATTGTGACGAGCATTTTTCATTCATACATTCGGATATTGAGAAGCGCATTTTTGGTATTATGTTAAGCAAGTTAAAAGATAATGAACAATTGATTTTTACGACACATAATACCGATATGTGTGATCTTAATCTTCCAAAGCACAGTTATGCTTTTCTTAAAAAGAAATTGGTAGGGAAAGATTACCAGATTTCTGTTTGCTATGCTTCTGATTATTTAAAACGCAATACGGATTCTCTTCGCTGTGCTGTAGAAAACGATGTTTTTTCTTCTTTACCAGATGATTCTTTATTAAATGATTTAGAATAATTATATGAATAAAAACAGTTATTATTTTGTTGAAGGTTCTTGTGAAGAAACACTAATAAATGCTTTAAAAATGAACCCACCTTTTTTTAGTTGCTGGAAAAGTTAATGTTCTTAATGTTGTTCAAAAACCAATAAGTATATCTTTTTTGCTTGGAATAAAGGAAAATAGCAGAATTATTTTTGTTTTTGATACAGATATAGATTCAAATACTTCTATTTTGAAAGCTAATATAGATTCAGTAAAAAAATATTGTAAAAAGCCTGAAATAATAACCATCCCACAAATTAATAATTTGGAAGATGAATTAAAGCGTTCGACAAAAGTTAAGAAAATTACTGATATTACGAAAAGCAAAAGTATCTCTGATTTTAAGCGTGATTTTTGTAGATTAACTAATTGTCGAAATTCATTAGAAAAGCATAATTTTGATATTAAATTACTTTGGAATAAAAAACCAAAAAATAATTTCAGTTTTGTTGAACAGTTAAGTCATAAGATAAAGCTAGCTTAGGTTTGATTGGTGTGGTGGTTTAGAGCCTACGGCTCTTGGTGTGATTGTTATATAAGTTTCAAACTCTCTTTATTTTGTCTGATGCTGCCCCACGCAGTGGGGAAGCTGGCGAGCGTAAGCGAGACTGACGACCAACAGGAGGTTGGGAGTGCATGCGAGCGCCAGGACGGCAAGCGAGTCGTAAGGGGGAGCAATGCAAAGCATTGCGTAGACGCAGTGGTGACCGAGCTAGAGTAAACCCTTTAAATAGCATAGAAATAAGAGGATTGTTTTAGCCAGCGAGAGTCTGTGCTTTTACATAAGATGCTGCCTCGCTATGAGGGGCAGCTGTCAGCTTGCTGACTGAAGGGGGAGCAAAGCGTAGCTTTGCGTAGACTGGATGGCAAACAAGTTGTAATTGTAAGGGGTCTTTAAGTATTTTTTATAACTCTTTTAGATTTCTTATAAATGCTAGTAAATCATCTACGTTTTTAAAACGTTCTTTGATATCTGGATTGGTTCCTTTTTCCCAAAATTCTTTCAAATAGTTAATATTTATTCATCAACAGGCACAAGAGCCAAGCGGAAGCCAATGTCGAAGTTCCTAATCGATGGATCGCGATAGTTGCGATTAGCCGAACGGCATAGGGCAGCGATGGTGCGACAACAACCGCCACGAATAAAATAAAAAGAATCTTTATTGTAATATTGATCTGTTACTGCAGAAGAAGTATATTCTCTACAAGGATCTCTACACCATTCATTAACATTGCCGTGCATATCATAGATACCCCATGCATTAGGCTTTTTCTGACCAACAGGATGGGTTCTATTTTTCGAATTAGCACCATACCAACCAACTTCATTTAAGTTTTGCCCACCGAATACAGAAGTTATATTTTTACCGGAGTTTAAAGAAGTTGTTGTTCCTGCCCTACATGCGTATTCCCACTGGGCTTCTGTAGGCAAGTCAAATTTATAGCCTTTTGGAGTAAAATCTTTAAATAAAGTATTTAGCCTTTTGCAAAATTCCTTTGCTTCATACCAACTTACGTTTTCTATAGGATTATTTTCTCCTTTAAATTTAGATTGATTATTTCCCATTAAATTTTCATACAAGCTTTGAGTAACTTCGTATTTGCCTATATAAAATGGTTTTAAAATAGTTACTTTATGTTGAGTTTCATTATCGAATCTACCAAGTTCATTTTCAGGACTACCCATCATAAAACTACCAGCAGGACATAAAACCATATCTTGCATAAAGAGGTCATATAACTTTTTTAATTTGTCATCAAATTTAGGACTTTTACTTTTATTTAGAGTGTAAAGCATTGCCACTGGCACAGCGAAATTCAAATTCTGACCTTTTGTAAAATAAGCAGAAACAATACCTAAAACTTTACCGCTTTCGCTCAAAAGAGGACCGCCACTGTTCCCTGGTGAAACAGGTGCGGTAAATTGAATTACATTTGTTCCATCCAAATTCTGAATTTGGCTGACCATACCGTTTGTAAAAGAAAAATTTAACCCCATTGGGTTTCCAAGAGCATAGACATTAGTTCCTGGGTTAGGCATATTGGCATCAAGAGTTAGAGTTTTACCCTGTTTTGAGCTTTTAAGAATCGCTATATCTAGTTTTTCAGAATAATCTATTATGCCTTCTATTTTGTATTCATTACCAATGGAATCTTTTGCTGTTATAGAAGAGGCACCAGCAACAACATGATAGCAGGTTGCAATAATATCTGGCTCAAGAACAAAAAAGCCTGTTCCGTTCATACCGCCTTTAGAATTCATAACTGTTAGGGCAACTACAGAACTTACAGATTCTTTATACAATTCTTTTGTATCTAATTTTTTATTGTCCTCAGAGCCGAAAAGATTAAAAACATCCCAACCTTCACAATAAGCCGTGGAAGTAACAATAATTACAAATATAAACAGACATAAAACCAGCTTTTTCATAGATTCTACCTGTATCAAGTTAATTTCAAATCAATCTATAGATGATTATAGCATAAAAAAAAGCTACGCTTTGTTTTAGTTATGAAGGAAAGATCCCTTTTTCCGATTGTTACTCAATCAACCCCCTCAGTCTTGCTATCGCTCGCCAGCTTCCCCACTGTCGTGGAGCAGCTTCATAGGCTCACAATGACGTTTTGAATTACAACGTTGTTTAGTATTTATAAGCCAAATTAATAATATATAATGAATCGGGATAGAAAATGCTCTTATCTAAAAACATAGTTAAGGATGTAAATTTTATGTTTTTATTAAAATTTACCCCCTTAACTTGCAAATAACGAAAAAATCTTTATAATATTTCTAAGGAGAAATATTAATGAAATTATATAAAAGAGAGAATTACCTAAAAAAAATCAGAGGATTCTATCATGATACTGATTTAATTAAAGTTATTTCAGGAGTCAGACGTTGCGGAAAATCCTGTCTAATGCAAACAATAGCAGATGAATTGAAAGAATCAGGAATTTCATCTGAAAATATCTTTTATATAAAACTTGATAAAAGAGGTTATAAAAACATAAAGAATGCTTAACAGTTAGAGAAAATAATAGACGAAATATGAGTTTCCAA
>JAFPZP010000015.1 GCA_017417215.1 Candidatus Rifleibacteriota bacterium
CAATTCTCAATTCTCAATTCTCATCTCTCATCTATCAATTCTCAATTCTCATCTCTCATCTATCAATTCTCATCTCTCATCTATCAATTCTCATCTCTCAATTCTAATCTCTCAATTCTCAATTCTCATTTCTCCCCTCTCCCTAAATAACTACTAATAATATTTTATTAACAAGCCGATATATCTTGAGAATAAAAATATATAGCGAGCAATTTCAGGAGGCACCAAAAATGGGGCAGGAAAGTTTATTTGAAGGAATAGTCAGAAGTCTTAAGAAAAATGCTGGCTGGGCAACTCTTATTGTTGCCTTAGCTGTTACAGCCTCTTTCCTGATCAACCGCATTTCCCCCTCTATTTATAAGAGCAGCTCGCTTTTAAGAGTAATGACAAACGCCGAATTATCTGAAAAAGATATTGCGACAGAAATGAACGGCGTTCTTGCTCAAAAAGAAGTCCAAGACGAAATAATAAAAAAATGTAATCTTAACAGAAAACATATCAAACCAAACGAATTAGCAAATCTCAGTACAGCTAGCACTGGACTTTTAACTCTGACTGTTAAATATGAAGACCCAACTGTTTTAAACGATATTACTACTACTGTAATCCAGATTCTTTCTGAACGTTTCCTGGGTTATAGCGCTGAAGCTCGTGAGTTCTCGGCAAAAGCTCTTCAAAAGAAAATGGAACATCTGGAAAGAACCATTAGCCAGCTTCGCAAAGAACTTATTACATCTAACTCTCATGAAAACTGGCAGAATGACAGCGAAGTCGTTGACTTAGAAAATAAAGTTCAAATGCTTGAAGAAAAGATTGATATGTCTTCAAAGCTTTTGCAGACAACTCCTAGAAAAGTCTTCTATTATGCTGAAGAAGAATCTCCTCAGTATAAATCTGTAAAGAAACAGTTAAATGTTGCTAGAAACGAATTAGCAGAACTCTATAAAACTTATAAAGACAAGCATCCAAAAGTTATTGCCTGCCAGAATAATATTAAAGACTTGGAATACAGACTTTCAAAAGCAAATACCAGGGTCAGAAAAGAAAAGAATAATCCAGACTTTTTGACTATAAAAGCAGATATCCAAAACGACAAACAACAATTAGACATTCTTAAGGAA
Organism: Candidatus Rifleibacteriota bacterium; assembly: GCA_017417215.1. Classification (GTDB taxonomy): domain Bacteria; phylum Muiribacteriota; class Ozemobacteria; order Ozemobacterales; family Ozemobacteraceae; genus RUG334. The sequence continues at coordinate 1,122 of JAFPZP010000015.1, forward strand.
GAATTGCTAACAAGAAAGAAACTAGCTGCCGCCAATTTCAGTTCTGCCAGCACAGAAGGTTTGAACTTAAGAATAGCAGCATTAGAAGAACTTCATAGAAAAACTATAATTGAAATTGAAGAATCAAAAATTTCTCAAACCACTACTTCTGGTCGTATAAATGTTCTCAAAAAAGACAATGTAGCACCTCAGGTTGTAGGTTTCACAGCAATCCAAAGAGATTGTCTGGCTCTTTTATCAGGAGTCCTAATAGCAATATTCCTGCTTTATACTCCTGCACCAATGAAGACAGAATTGGTTGGAATCTCTTCAGAAGCCTTGGCTTCTTCTCTTGGGCCTCAACTTGAATTAGGTATGGGTTTTCACAGTGAAACAGCAAATGAAGAACCCAAACCTATACTTGCTGAACCAGCAGAAATAATTCTAGAAGTTCCTCCTTTAGCTTCAGAACCCTTAAGTCTTCCATGCTTGGTAACAGAAGAAGAAGTTCTTTCACTCAAATATGATGAACGTCTGGTTTCTCTTAACGAACCAACTTCAGAAATACTTAAACCATACAAAAACCTTGTATCTAACCTTCAGATCAGTATTTCTGAATCTCAGACAAGAATAGTAATAGCTAGCTCCAGCAAAACTGGAACAGGCAAAACTACTATGATTGCCAACGTAGCAGTTCTTCTTGCCCAGGCAGGTTATTCTGTTCTATTGATTGACGCTAACTTCAGATCTCCATCAATTCACAGAATGTTTGGTTTAGATAACGTAAAAGGTCTTTCTAATCTTCTTAATGGCGAAAAGCCTTATGATATTATTCAGAAATCACCTGTTGAAAACTTGAGCATTATCAGTTCTGGAATCATGCCAGAATCACCTGAAAGTGTCTTAGGCTCAACAGATATGATTAAACTTCTTGGCAACCTTAAGAGACGCATGGAAATTATTCTTATCGATACTCCTGCTCTTCTCGATTATCCAGAAACAGCAGTTCTGGCTGGTCAGACTGGTGCAGTAGTATTCCTTCACAGAGAAGGAGAATCAGAAGAATACTTAAAAGAATCCAAACGCATCCTTAATGATGTAAGAGCCAAAGTTTTCGGATATGTTAAGATTTAAGCTAGAACTTTGTTCTATGCTCTAAACTGTTTTTTCTTTACAAATAGTGATATACTTAAATAAAAGTATTTATCACTATTGGTAAAATATGAGTGCCTACTTAACATATCCATTATTAAACAAAATAATCTGCGCCATTGTAACTTTTATAGGTATGATTACCGACACATGGCGCGGACGTATATATAACTGGTTAACTTTTCCCTCAATTATTATAGGCTGGTGCCTTTGTTTTTATTTCAACGGCTGGTCTGGTCTAGGTTATTCTATCGCAGCAACTTTTGTTGGTATTGCTGTCTATCTTCCTCTAGCCATAATAGGTGCCTACGGAATGGGCGATGTCAAACTCATGGGGGCTGTCGGAGCCATCTGTGGAACTACTTTTGTTTTAAATGTTTTTTTATACACTTCTTTTATTGGCTTTTTTCATGCTCTTATAGTTCATTTTATAAATTACGGTCCATCTGCCATTATGAGAATTTATGCCAGTATTAAAAGTGGCAGCTACAAAAACAACACTATTCAAAAAGAAAATACCAATGAACTCACAAAAAATAAAATGAAGTATAATTTAGGTTTAGATATTTTTTTAGGTGTTTTAATCGCTTGTTATCATTGTTTTACCTGGTAATAAGCAAAAGCTAAGGCATGTTTTTTGCTTGATTTATAAAAAAAAAGCGTACATAATATTAAGAAAAAGTTGCCTAACAATTTAGCCTATGTTAGTATCTTTTATCACTGTCTCTTATAGGAGGGACCTTTCTCGTGAATAAAAAAGCAATACTTGTTGCACTGATTGCATCGTTACTAGTGTCAGTGTTTCTCTGGAATCAAATCCAGAAAAAGCAACAACCTGCTCAAATCACAGCACCTGTCATTGAGCAGCCAATACTCAAGAAAAAAGTTGTTGTATGCAAGAAAAGACTTGCTGCAAGAACAAGACTTGAAGCTTCTATGCTGAATGATTGTTTCGAACTGAAAGAACTAATAGCTTCTTCTGTTCCTGATACAGCATTCACTTCAATAGCTTCTTTAACCAACAGATATACAGCAGTAACTGTACTTCCTGAAGACATCATTACTCCTGTTAGACTTATGGATGAAGATACCATTCCAAATCTTGCAAGAGCAATTCCAGCTGGTAAACGTGCTGTTTCTATTGCTGTTTCTAAGGCCTCATCAGTTGGCGGTTTTATACAACAAGGCGACTTTGTTGACGTAATCGCTACTTTTAGACCAAGAAATGGCGAAACTATAACAAAGATAGTTCTTCAAGACATACAAGTTCTAGCTATGGGTAACACCTATGAATTTGAAGGAGCCGTTGCAACAATGACTCCAGCTATTGCAGCAAGCAAAGCAGAATTAATTACTTTAGCTCTTACTCCTGAAGATCTTGAAAAATTAATGTACTTAGACGCAGGAACAACATTTAGACTAGTTCTCAAAAACCCGACCGATAAAGACAATGTTGTTCAGACAAAAGGTGCTACAGAACAGATTGTTCTTAAAGACATTGGTCATGCTTCCACTGCTGGAATAAAAGACTCATCAGTCAGCACTCCAGTAGCTCATACTCATCAAGAAAACAATCAGGAAGCTATTGATGACGGTAAAGTTGAAATCATGTTCGGCAGTGCAAAACGTCGTGAAGTTAGAAAATACGGTGGTCCTGCTGCTAATAAAATTAATCAGATTTCACAGAACTATAATCCACTTATTCCACATGTTGAAATGACACAAACTAGCGAGGAAAATTAATTATGTTGAAACCATTTAAGCTACTAACAACCACATTAATGCTCTGCTCTCTTGCTAGTTTTAACTTAACTGCTGAAGCAGCAGAAAAACTCTTGATTCCACTTGGCAAGTCAATTTCTATACCAGCTTATGGTGTAAAAAAGATTCTTGCAGTAAAAGATAACGTTGTTGATGTTCTCAATGTTTCTGATGATGAAATCATCATTTCAGGCATTGGTGAAGAAGCCAATTCTACTCAGATCATACTTTGGGATATGACTGGCAAACGCGTTTATGATGTAGAAACTTATTCAGAATCCAATATTATTCATGAAAAGTTTGACGCAATTATCAACAACAAGAACCTCACTCTTAAAGTATTCCCAGATGCAGCTTATCTTCAGGGACAAGCAAGCTCTAAGGAAGAAAAGAAAAGAGCCGAAACAGTTGCAAAAAGCCTTGTTGGGAACAAGCAATTAATCAGCCTTGTAGAATACGAAGCCGCAGTAAGTTCTCTTCAGCAGAGAATTGAAGCAGCTATTAAACAACCAGAAGTTAAAGTCAGCGTTGTTTCTGCAAGAATTGACCCCAATGATACAGCTGTAAGTCATAATCCTTTGATTGCTACTGACAGTAACAGAATCAGAGTAATTCTTCAAGGTAGTGTTAAGAATCAGAATGATTATATTAACATGTCTGAAATAGTAAAAGGTTTTGTTACTGATGAAAAACAGATTAGCAACCTTGTAACTATTACAGACCCATATCAGGTTATATTTCAAGCTTACATACTCCAAGTTACTAAGAAAAACAGTGAGGATTTAGGTATAAAATGGGGTGGTACTGATGGCGCATACGGCACATTGAACTTTGGAGAAATTGGAGATGCTGCCGGGAATGCCGTTCTACCCAAACATATGAATCCTTTCTATATGAAAAATGTAAACAGATTAAGTTTGGTAGAAGCTCAAGTTAAAGCTTGGGAAGAATCAGGTAAAGCAAAAGTTATTTCTAAACCTAACTTAATTGTTTACGCTAGCGCTATTCCTCAACCTTCATATTTTTCTAAAGCAGAATCAAGCTGGCACGGAGAAGCTAATCCTACAGATCCATCAAGCGATCAAGGCTTAGCATTCGTAGATGTAGGTCAGACAGTTCAAGTAGAAAAAGATGCAGGGAATAACAAAACTTCATATGAAGAATTCGAAGCTAAGTTAAGGCTCTGTATTAGAGACTTATACATAGATGATGACGAACTTAAATTCTCTGTATATGCTCAACAAGAAGAACTCAGCTATGAAAGAGGCAATGGTCTTCCACCTGATAAACATAGTAGAGATATTATGACAACTGTTAGAGTTAAAGACCAGCAGACTATAGCTCTTGGTGGTTTAATCAGCAAGAACAACAGTATTTCATGGTATGGCGTTCCTGGTTTAAGCCGTTTACCATTAGTTGGTAGACTTTTTAGACATCGTTCAGTTAGCAGTAGCGAAAACGAACTAATAATTCTGCTTACTCCAAAGATTACAAATAAAGAAAAAGATTTGCTTGGCAATAAGAGATTTGAAACAATAAAAGTTCCCAGACGTTCTGATAAATTAGAAAATCTCAACAACATCTTCGAACAGATTAAATCAAGTCACATTCCAGCAGAAAAATAATCATTCAGGTTATATAGAAACTCGGTTCAGGAATAATGGCAACTATCAAGCTACTAATCGCTGACAGCAAAGAAGATTGGCTGAATAACGTTAAAAGAATGCTCATCAACATGGATGATGTATGTCTTGTCGGTGAAGCCAGAAACGGGCAGGAAGCGATTGATAAAGCGAAAGAACTTCAACCGCATATAGTTCTTTTAGATATAGACTTAGAAGGGGTAGACGGTATAAAAGTTACCGAAATCCTTTCTAAAGAATGTCAGAATATTCAGGCAATCATTATGTCTGTTAAAAGCAGCCCTGAATATTTCAGACAGGCTATGAAGTCTGGCGCTAAAGACTATTTAATTGAGCCATTTTCGAATCAAGATTTAGCAGATGCTATTCATAATGTATTCAATAAATGGCTTAAAGATAAAGCAGAGCTCTTTTCTGATGACAACACAGCAAAAGTAATCTCATTCTTTGCAACAAAAGGTGGTGTCGGCAGAACAACCCTTTCGGTTAATCTAGCTACAGCCTTAGCTGCAAAAGGGAAAAGAACTCTATTAATAGATGCTTCTTTACAGTTTGGTGATGTTGCCCTAACTCTTGATTTACATCCCAAAAGTACAATTAGTGATGTTGTAGAAAAAGACGAGTTTACTCCTGATGGAATAGAAAGACGCATAACGAAACATGCGTGCGGTTTAGAAGTTCTCACGGCTCCCAAAGAGCCAGCCTTAGCCGAAGCAGTAACACCTAAGCATCTTCAACAAATAATAGATGCGATAAAGCCTTTATATCAGTTCATTATAATTGATATGCCTGCAACTATTACAGAGAAGGAATTAGCAATACTAGACAAAACCAATCTTTTGTTTCTTGTTGCCACCTTGGAAATAACTTCTCTTAAGAACACTAAGACTCTGTTAAAAACATTGCAGGACATCAATTATGATATAAATAAAGTTAAGATTATTCTTAACAAGGATATGCCTGATGTTGGCATAGATAAAGCTAGTTTGGAAACAGGATTAGGTATTCCGGTTTATGCCACAATACCTATGGATTCAATACTAGTCCAGGTTTCTCTTAATAAAGGAGAATCATTTGTATTGAAATCCCCTGCCAGTCTAATATCTAGAACAATAATAGATGTTGCTGAAAAATTAATTGGTCCTAGCAAAAAGCCAGTTAATACAAATAAGAGTGCTATATTAAGAATTAAAGACCTGCTATTTGGCGGTTAATAATATCGGAGGAAAAACATGGGTGGTCTTTTATCCCGATTAAACGAAGAAAAGAAAAGCGAAAAATCATCAACCTCGACTTCTTCAATTCTTGAAGGTGCCTCAACACAAGTTCTTTCCAGCTTTGAAAAGTTGAAAGAAAAAGTTCATACAAAACTTATCGATGACATGCCAGCCGCAATCATGGCTGAACAGAACATGGATAAGAAGCGTGCTATGCTTCGAGAACGAATTGGCGTAGTCATCGGTGAAGAAAGTCCGAAACTGAACATTGTTCTCAGCACTAGAGAAAATGAATTGATGACCAATACCCTTTTGGACGATATGGTCGGTTTCGGTCCTATTCAGCCGTTGCTTGATGAAGAAGATATTTCAGAAGTCATGGTTAATGGTCCTTACCAGATTTATTACGAAAAGAAAGGGAAGCTCGTTCTTTCTGATATTAAGTTTAAAGATAATGACCACGTTATGCGTATTATCGAAAGAATCGTTGCTCCTATCGGTCGTCGTATAGACGAATCAGTCCCCTACGTTGACGCCCGTCTTCCAGATGGTTCTCGTGTTAACGCCATTATTCCTCCACTTGCTTTAAATGGTCCTACTATTACAATCAGAAAGTTTAAGAAAGAAGCTTTGGGCGTTGCAGACCTTATCAAATTTGGTACTCTAACCCCGGAAATGGCTACTTTCATTGAAGCCTGTATTAAGGTTCGTTTAAATATCGTAGTTTCAGGTGGTACTGGTTCTGGTAAAACCACTACTCTCAACATTCTCAGCTCTTTCATTCCTGAAGACGAACGTATCATTACATGCGAAGACGCAGCAGAACTTCAACTTCGACAGCCTCACGTTGTCAGACTTGAAACAAGACCTGCCAACATTGAAGGTAAAGGTGCCGTTCCAATGCGTGAATTGATTAAGAATACACTTCGTATGAGACCAGAAAGAGTTATCGTTGGGGAATGCCGTGGTGGTGAAACACTAGACATGCTTCAGGCTATGAACACCGGTCACGATGGTTCATTAACTACAGCACACGCCAACACACCACGCGATATGCTTTCTCGTCTTGAAACAATGGTTCTTATGTCAGGTATGGATTTGCCGGTTAGAGCTATTCGTGAACAGATCAGCTCTGCAATCAACTTGATTATTCAGCAGTCTCGTCTGAAAGACGGTTCTAGAAAGATTACATACCTTACCGAAATACAGGGTATGGAAGGCGAAAAGATTGTTACACAAGATATATTCAGATTTGAACAATCTGGTATTGATGAAAACGGCAAAATCGTCGGTAGATTGAAACCAACAGGTATTAGACCTAAGTTCGCAAGCAAGTTTGCTGAATTTGGTATCCATCTGCCACCGAATATTTTTACAGATACCTCAAAAGGTTGGTAAAACATTATGCAACTAGTATTCTTAGTATTTGCTGGGATTGCGACAGTTATGTTCGTTCTGTTGCTTTTCTCCATTCTTGGCAAAGACCCGGGCTCAGATGTCAGGGAAAGAATGGAACAATATCTCATCGAAAGCGAAAAAGCCGCTAAAGAAGAATATGCTCTTCCTGAAGACGCTTTAGAAAGCGATGAAGATGAAGAAAACAAAGAAGGCGACGAAGAAGGAGACTGGACTAGCGAACTTAGAGGCAAGAAGAAAAAAGGCAAACATGAGGGTGCTAAACGTATTCTTGCAAATATGGGTACCATTCTCACTCCAAAAGGAATGGCTGCCAAAATAGCAGATCAGCTTGCCAAAGCTGATATCCCACTGAAAGCTAATGAATTTGTTGCAATTCAGTTCTTAGCGGTTATGATTGCTATGATGATAGGTACCGTAATAATGAGGAGTCTGGTCTTAGCAATTATACTTGCCGTAGTAGCCTATTTTGTCCCATTAATCTGGGTAAGTATAGTCAGAGCCAAACGCGTACAAGCTTTTAATGACCAGATACTTGATACTCTTATTATGATAGCAAATGGTCTCAAAGCAGGTTATTCTTTCCTTCAAGCGTTAGAAATGGTTTCCAAAGAATCACTTCCGCCAATGAGTAAAGAACTTAAGCGTGTTTTAAAAGAAAACAGCTTGGGTATGAACCTTGAAGATACTCTTGTAGCATTAAACAATCGTGTTGAAAGTGAAGACTGGGACTTAGTTACTACAGTTGTTTTGATTCAGAGACAAGTCGGTGGTAACTTGGCAGAAGTCTTGGAAAAAATTGGTAAGACCATTCGTGAAAGAATGAGAATCAAAGGTGATATTCAAACCAAAACTGCTCAGGCTAAAGTTTCTGGCATGTTAGTTGCGGCATTACCTTTTGGCTTAGGTTTCATGATTTATATTTTGAATCCAGGATTCATGTCTAAACTTTTCACATTCAAAATGGGATGGTTCCGAGGCTGGTTCCTTGTTATAGGCGGTCTTATATGGGAAGCAATCGGAATGGTAATTATCAAGAAGATTGTAGATATTGAGGTATAACCATTATGTCAAATCTAATATTTATGATTATTGGTACTGTTATAGTATTCTTGGTTATTCTACTTTTGTTCCCTTCTGGTAGCAAAAATGATATTTCTGGTCGTTTGGCTTCCCTTGACGATACTGAAGGAACACCTATAGCTTCAGCAACAGAATCAGAACTGAATAAGCCTTTTGTTGACCGTGTTATAAGACCTTTAATAGCCAAATTAGCAGGGAAATCTGATGATGCCAAAGACCCTAAGGCAAAGAAGAAATCCAAGTCTGGTCTTAAAAAGATGCTTGCTCAGGCAGGTTTCCCAGGTGGCTTAACCGTTGCTGAATTTTCTGTTATTCAGAATTTATTTAAAGGTTTTTGTCCTCTAATCGGTCTAGCTCTTGGTTTTGTCATTAAGCCTAATCTAGCTCTCATGGGTATGGTTGTTGGCTTGATAATAGGAATTATGGCTCCTAAAATGTATCTTCAGAAGAAGATTGCCCAAAGACAGCACGATATACAAAGAGGCTTGCCTGATGTTCTCGACCTTTTAACTGTTGCTGTTGAAGCTGGTCTCGGTTTTGACGCAGCCTGTGATAAGGTTGTAGAAAAGATGAGCGGACCAATTCCTAATGAATTCAGCTTGACTCTTAAACAGATGAGAATGGGTGAAGCCCGTCGTGATGCTTTTAAGAGCATGTCTGAACGTGTCGACAATCCTGACTTTAACGCATTTGTTTCTGCAATTATTCAGGCAGACCAACTGGGTGTTTCAATCGGTCAGGTTTTGAGAATACAATCTGAACAGCTTCGTGAAAAGAGAAAACAAAGAGCGGAAGAAGAATCAGCTAAGGCTCCTGTTAAGATGATGATTCCTCTTATATTCTTCATTTTCCCTAACGTTATGCTGGTTATTGGTGCTCCTGCCGCCTTCCAAATGATAGAAGGTCTTAGCGGAATGCCGAAATAAGTTCTTTGAAGTTTGAATGACTAAGTATGTAAAGATTTACAATGGTCGTGATAACAGCCTTGTCGGTGATAAAATCAGAGTTGCCGACACCTTTTGGACAAGGTTTAAGGGCTTAATGCTTGCTCCAGACCTTGCCGAAGGAGAAGGACTTATAATTACACCTTGTAATTCAATACATATGATGTTTATGAGATATCCTATAGACGCGATTTTTATAGATGCCTCAAATAAAGTTGTAGCTTTATATGAAAATTTGCGTCCGTGGATAGGTTTAACAAAACTATATTCAAATGTAGTTTCAGTTATTGAATTACCATCTGGCTTAGTTAATAAGCTGGGTTTAAAAATAGATGACACTCTAAGATTGGAGTATTTACAATGAAAAATTCTTTAGGTTCTTTTTCTAAGCTATTTCTGATTTCTTTACTCGCTGGCTCTTTGATGTTGGCTGGCTGTGGTGAAAGCAACCCAACTTCAAGCACAACAACAGAAGATTCAAGTTCTTCCGTTTCACAGGATGTTACAGATAATACTGCATCTCAATATGATGTTATAGGGAAAGTCAGCCCCACTATCGGACAATTCGATACTAATGCAAAAATAAATATCATTTTAACAAATATAGCCACAAAGGGAACTATCACAAATTCATGTCAAAATCAAATGTTTGCATTTATGAAAGTTAATGCAGGCTATTATGAAGTTAAAGCAGTTGATAGTAGCAATATTTATGAAACAGAAATAATATACAAAAAAGTTGATTCTAATATAGAAGATTTGTCTTTGACTTTGACTCCAAAAGTCCAAGAAGTAGATGATACGATAACTGTTACCTTAACAGGTAAGATAATAGATGAATACGGTAAGGATATTCCATTTGCTTCAGTTACTGCTGTAAATACTAAAACTGAAAAAGAAATCACAACCTCAACAAATCCTGATAGTGGTGAATATACTTTCAAAGATATGCCTGCTGGAACATATAAGGTTACTTTCAGCAAAGATTCTTTCAGGGACGAAACCAAAGACTTGAAAATTACAGATGAAAATACTATAACTTTCGATTCAAAAACAGTAAATAATAATACTCTTTCTAATGTTACCCTAACCTATAAACTTGCTCAAACTGGTGCTATGGCTGGCGTATTAACAGGTTATAATCCTGGTGACAAATGTAAGCTATATAGAACTAGTAATGAAAATGCTACAACTGTTCCAGGAGTTATTCTAAAATTCACTCCTCAAGATAATGGTTATTTCTTTATTAAGAATTTGCCTACAGGCTGGTATATCGTAGCAAAAGATGGATGTGCTGATCCGGTAGCTGTTTTTGACCAAAACAACAATCTTATTGGTTATGCATTCGCAAATGAAGATGATACTTATTTCTCTTCTTGGCTCGAAGTATTAACAGATACCACTACTCCAGTTCCAAGTACTGACCAGTAACTATAATTCTTAGTCTGAAATAGCTGATGTCGAAAAACATCAGCTTTTCATAGTGATCTCTTTGGAAGAACTGTAAATCCCTCAGAGCGAAAGCTTTGGGGGATTTACAGTTTAGGGGTTAAGGGATTAAGGGATTTAGGGCGAGCCATGCGGATGCCTTTGTCCAAAGTTTAAAGTCTTTTGTCCTCGATTACCTCAAAGCTTTGCTTTGCTTTGCAGCCCCTTTCGACTCGCTTGTCATACTGGCGCTCGCTTGCACTCCCAACTTCCTGTTGGTCGTCAGTCACTTAGTGACAGCTTTCCCACTTTATGGGGCAGCATCGTAACTTCTAGCGATGACAGCCAATTACTGAACACAAAATCATTATGAATAGACAAATTCCCAAGCAAGGAAAATTTTCCTCACCCCAAAGAAAAATTTACCCACAAACTTTTAAAAGAGAAAAGTTGCCAGTTTATATACTTTTGATGTACACTGTTATGTTGTATAACAATATGGTAGCATTTTTCGAAGGAGCATATTCAATGAAGAAACGCAGAGGTCAAGCATTAGTAGAAACCGCTCTTGTTTTTCCATTTTTTCTCTTAATAGTCATAGGGGGAATAATAGACTTTGGTTTCGCTTTCTATAACCATCTTACTCTCCAGCAGATAGTTAACAACACTGCGAAGTATGCTGCCTACAACAATGCTAGCACTATAAAAACCTCTGAATATGCTAATTCTTTAAAACCCAAATGGTGGGAAGGCAACTTCTCTGTTTACCCCGCTGAACCAGTTGAAATGAAAACCGGCGGCAAAATATATAAAGTCACCCTCTCATATGATTGTCCAGCTTATACACCCTTCTATAAAATGATGTACAAAGCCACAAACGGAGCAGAATACATAAAGCTATATACTTCAGCAGCCTATAAAGCTCCTGAACACTTAGTTGCACCCAAATCCGGAGATACCAAATGAGAAGTCTTAATCAGAATAAAAAGGGTGCAATTCTAGTAATCACAGCCATATTGTCAACCGCAATTCTAGCAGTAACAGCAATAGTAGTAGATGTTGGCTATTTATATTATAAGAAAAATGACCTTCAAACCGCTGTTAATGCAGCTTGGCTCGCCGGCAACGATAGACTTATGAAGTTAAAAACCACTAATCCGGTTTTAACAAAAGAAAACAAAGAAGCCATAAAGAATCATATTCTTGAAGTTATGAAATACAACGGGTTTGACGTTAATAGCGAAAACCGAGTTAACTGTGTAATCAAAGAAGATAAAGACCTGCATATTTCAGCTCAAAGCCATGTTGGGCTTTTCTTCGCCAAGGTAATAGAAGTAGATTCCACAACTGTTGCGGCCGCCAGATCGACTGACAATTCAGGCACAGGCGTAGCAGATATACTTCCAATAGTAATGCCTCATGGTGTTACAAAATGGGATTCAAACAAGCATCTGTCTTTCCAGTTCTTCGGTAAAGATGGAGGTTTTACCCCTGGTAATGAATACATAATAAAACCTGGGCAAATAGCTGAATCCTCTGTTCTTTGTCAGGGAATCACGGATTTTACTCCAACAGGTTCTGTCACCAATACAGATTACCAGAAAAACATGACTTACGGTTTTACAAAAGCTTTAAATTTAAATGACAAAATAGCATTAGCCTGCACAGGTTATTCAAAAGAAACAGAAGCAGCTCTTAAACAACGACTTGCCAACGAAACAAACCTAAAAGTAATTATTCCTATAGGTGAAGTTACTGATGAAATTGCTACTCTTTATGGAAACAAAGCCAATGCTCTTCCAATTTATAATCTAACCAACCCTAATGCCAATAACAGTCAGACCATCAGCATTGCGAATGCCGCAAAAATAACTGGTTTTGCAGAATTCCGTCTGATAAAAGAATCTGAATATACCAGAACAGGAAATGACTATAAAAACGGCGATGAAGGTACACTTGGAAAACCTACTACTGGTCAGATTAGAGGTATATTTTTGAATTATATAGTTAATCCAAATCAGGTACAAAAGTAGGCATGATTTTTGCTTGAAAAATATTGATATTGTCTTTAAAGGAGTCATAAATGTTTAAAAGAAAGAGAAAAAGAGGGCAATCAATAGTTGAAATGTCCTTAATATTCCCCTTTTTCCTGCTAGTTATAGTAGGCGGCATTGTTGACTTCGGTTTTGCTTTCTATAATATTCTAGCTCTTCAGCAATTAGCGAATGATGCTGCTTCAAATGCTGCAGAAAAGAATATGACCAATGAAGAAATTAACAATTATATTGCTAATTATAGTTCACCGCCTGTAAGCTGGCAACAAGCAGGAATATATAATGCCACTATATCTAATATTACAATGACTGATGGAAGTATAATGAAACGTGTTGATATAACCTATCATTCAAAAACTTATACACCTTTCTATCAGACAGCATTAAATGCAGTTAATGGCAACGAGTATATAACGCTAAGAACTCAAGCCACTTATAAAGTTCCAACTACTGTTAGAAACAGAGCAGACTTCTAGAGCGACAAACAGAACCAAAATCAAATATAAAGGGAAATAAAATGAGAAAAAACAAAAAAGGTCAAGCTGTAGTAGAATTATCATTAGTATTACCTATTTTTCTACTTGTTATTATAGGTATTTTTGATTTTGGCAGAGCATTACATTGCTGGTCTTCTCTAAACCACCAGTGTGTACAGGCAGCACGTGCAGCAAGCAAACGCAATAACCAACTGATTGCTCGAAACCTCTTTTTGTCAACAACCCATACATCATTGACAGATGTAAAAAAAGTTTTTTGGGATTCTCGTTCTCCCATTATGAGCGAAAGTGATTATGATAGCATAAACTGGGAATCAACAGGTATTGGTTCAAATAATGATACCGTTACTGTTTCAGCCAGTTTTAATTTAACTCTTATGACCCCATTTCTTGCAAGTTTAGTTGGGAACAACTCTTCCAACAGTGGTGCAATAAAAATTTCTGCAAGTGCAACAGAAAAGAAAGAATAAAATCGCAAAGTATCACTTTGTGATTTAGAGGTTAGAGGCAAGAGCCTAAGAGAGAAGAGAATTGTTTTAATTTTCTGACTATCTATAGATAGGAAAATTATCGTTAACTTCGTATTCAAACAATACTCTGACCTCTTATCTCTATTCTCTTATCTCTTTATTGAATAATCCGATTACCAGCTTCATCACATCAGGAGGCTTTCCAAATGACTATTTTTAATAAACTACGCCGAGGGAATATAACCCTACTAACTGCCGCTATTTCTGTTTTATTGGTAGGAATAGTTGCTTTGGTTACTGACGTAGGTTATGTTTACTATGACCACGCCAGACTTCAGACTGCAACAAATGCCGCATGGAAAGCCGGTTATGACAAGTTAGCTGAAATAAGAAAAACAAAATCAAGATTAACAGCAGAAGATGAAACCACTATCAAGAATCACATGCGCGAAGTTATGGCTGCAAATGGTTTTGGAAATTTAACTGACGAACAGTTAAAAATTGTTTTAACTTCAAATCAAACTAATCTGAAAATAGATTCAAAAGACGAAGTCGATCTTTTCTTCATGAAAATATTTGACATACAAAAAGCGGATGTTGCTGCAGCTCGAGCAGGTGGCGTAGATGCTTCAGCAATCATACCTATAGCAATTCCTCACGGCGAAGTTCATGACCTTTCCTGGAAAACTTTTGACTTTATAAAATTTGAGGGTGATGAAGGCTTTGCCACAGGAACAGAATATATAATTAAACTAGGGGAATCGGAAGGAAACGATCCGTTAGGCGATGAAGAATATATGATTTATATTCCAACAGGTTTAAGTGGAACACAATCAAGCGATAGTAAAATGATGCTCGCTTATGGGGCTATTTATTGGGCATTACAAATCGACGAAAGGGATAAAGAATCTTTAACCCCAGCCTATTGGCTATTAAGCAATAATGGCGGAGGTTTTTTGATGCGTGCCAGCAAAACATTAGAGCAAAAACTAAATTTTGGTGACTACTCTGGAGTTTATTATGAACAGGCACGACCCGATAGAATCAAACAGTTATTAAGTTATGTTGGAGCAAATATTACCGTAGACCAAATCAATGACTATTTAACTGGTCTTACACACGGAACCTACACAAACAATCTTATAATCCCATTGACATGGAGACCACAAATAGCTATTTACTCGTCTCAAGATGCCACAGACCCTGTTGAAGATATTCTTATAGCAGCAAAAATACCTTATGGTAATTACGCTCTGCCCAAAACTGATTCCAACCCTGGAGGTTGGGATAGAAACTCTAATTATAACGCTAATTACAACACTAAAATTTTCGACTTAGAAATATTAAATGGTGAATTAGATAAGTTTGACTGGATTCACTTGCACCATGAAGATTTTACAGGGCAAACAGTTAATGACGCTGCTGCTTATTGTAATGGTGCTTTTCCAACCGCATGTCAAAAAATCAAACCAGGCTGTATAAAGAACATAGCATTAGGTACTCAAAAAAGTAGTACAAATTACAACACTGCGGTTAACACATTAAAAAATCTTGCCTGTGCAAACTGTAGGGGACATATGACCTATGAAGTGACAACTAAGCAAGTAAGACAGGGCTGGTATAATGTAACCTATTATTACGCAAAATTAACTGGTTGGGATATTGACGCTTCAGAACTCAACGCAAACTGTTTAACTGCTATAACAGAAAGATGTGGAACCTGTGGTGTGTTCGATATAAACAACTTAGGTAATCAGACAAATTTCTCTGGTTGTAAGTTCTACAATTATCTGCATGATCAATATGGATATACAGACGACACGCCTTTTCCATACGTATTCCAACAATCAGATTTGAATCTTTCTGCTTATGACCTTTGTACAAAATGGTTCTCTCAAGCTACATCTTATCAGAAAATGAAATGGGATGTGGCAGAAACAATCAAACAGCATATCCTTAAAGGCGGTTTCATGTATACTCAGTGTTTCGCTGCCGAAACAATTGACTTGTCGTTGCAACAAGGGGCATTTTATAAAACTCATAACCTTCAGCAGTCTTATGATAATTGTATGATTTTTGAAAACTTCACTTATAAGCAGTTACCCAAAAAAGGAAATGCTTATAGTTCAACAGGTTATTCTAGCATATTTACGAACAGTTACGGAAACGGAACCGTTCAGAGCAGTTATAAATTTAATCCTCTTTGCCAGGTCGTAGGTACACCTAATACTGGTGCTGGTGCAACCTGTTCTTTTACTAGCAATACAGTAAAAAGCAATATAGACAAAATGTCTGCTCTAAATTCTAGTGCCTGGCAATATGTTGGAGGTCAATTAACAAACGAAGCAGGAGAAAGAAAAGGGCAGTTTGCTTTGATGGGCGGTCACTATGCTCAAAATATTGATGCAAAACGTTTTGTTTTGAATAACATTCTATTCGGTTCTACTTCTGATAAAGAAACTAGCATAGGTACACATCTTACCGGCAGAACAAAATACCAGTATGGCTGTATCGATCCAGATAATGACGGAAACAGAAATAACTCTGACTACGAAAACCGCTTGCTATATGGTTATGACCAACCTATAAACTTTGCTGATATTATTTCTTCTGATAACGGCAAATATTCAAGTGAAACAACTAATGGAATAGATATAATAACTGGGAAAATTGCTCTAGCTAGCTACACACCAAACCAGATTGTTATTGTTCCTATTGTTGGTGTTCCTGAATCTGTTCAGAACTATCAATCTACAGTAACGAGAGTTGGCGATCAAGAAGTCGAAAACGGCGATTATACTATATACGATATTAAAGTAGGTGAACTCAATTCAGGAGCTGAAGGCTACGATAATTTGAACTCAAATTTTGCGCCTAACGATGTAAACATGACAGACTTAAAAAATTCAGTTCAGATTATAGGCTTTGCAAAATTTAGAATTATGGATGAAACAGAATATACTCGTTCAGAAATACTAGGCGATCCATTGGTCGGGCAGATACGTGGTGAATTCTTAGGCTACATCGTCGACCCGAGAGAAGTGGCGACTCTGTTAGCAGCTTACAACTCAGGAAGCCTGTAAATAAAAAAGCTCCGAAAGGAGCTTTTTTATTAGAGTTTAGAGCATAAAGCAAAGAATTTCCTAAATAAAGAAAGACTCGCAATGACGAGTCTTTTTGTTTTAATTCCTAATTCCTAATTCCTAATTCCGAACTCCTCACTCGTAATTCTTAATAAGTGTCAGGCTTTCAGATGCAAGCTTAACGATATCGGCATCAGTATTGCTTTTTATAGCAGCTTCAAAATTCTTCTTTGCGTCTACCGAATTTTTCAATTTAACCTGAATCTTACCCATGTGATAATAAACATCACTAGAAATTGGTTCATGAGCTAATTTTAATATTTTCATAGCTTTATTCTGAATAGTATAAGCTTCTTTAAAATTACCCTGTTTATAATGAACCCAGGCAAGAGAATCGTAATAAGTTGCTCTATTAGATTTATCTAAATTTATAGCACTTTCAATTAAATTGGTTGCAAACTTCAGCTCTGTATCCTGTTCCGCCAGCAAATAACCTAAGGTATTTGCAACACTGCCATTATCAGGCATAAGTTTGTTCATACGTCTGAATATCTTAATAGCCTGAACATAGTCTTTGCGTTCAAGATAGGCGGACCCCATTACCGATAAAACTCTAATATTATCAGGTTCATCTTTCAAAAGCTTTTCCCATTCTTCACAAGCTTTATCAAATTCGCCTTTTTCATAATATACAACTCCAAGATTTAATCTTGGGCTGACATCTGATTCATCAAGTGAAATAGCACTTCTATAGATTTTTTCAGCTTCAACTAAGTCTTTGGTGCTTAAATAAACATTACCAAGATTGATTCTTGCTTTAATGTTATCTTTATCAAGTTCAAGCACATGCTGAAAAGCTTCTACAGCTCTATTTCTTTCTCCGAGAATAGAGTAAACCAACCCAAGATTATTTAATGCATTTATATGTTGAGGTTCTAGCTTTAAAACTTCTTCATAACATCTTACTGCATCTATATATCTGGAGCTTTCATGATAAGCTACACCCAAATTATAACGAGCTTCTACCGGAAGATTAGGTTCCATTGCAAAAGCTGTTTCATAAGATTTTATAGCTTCTTCATTCTGACCGCTGAAATATTGAGCCATACCCAGCAAATACCAGGTATACGGCTGTTTTTCATCAATTGAAAGAGTCTTTTTCAAATATACACAGGCTTCTTTGAATCTATCTTCTTTTAGACAAAGCTTACCTAGATTTCTTAGAGCTTCTGGATACATCGGCTCTATAGAGATAGCCTGTTTTAGCATACTTTCAGCTTTTTCATTCAACCCTTCCTGAAGATATAATAATCCTAGGAAGTTATATGCCTGCTCTGAA
>JAFPZP010000016.1 GCA_017417215.1 Candidatus Rifleibacteriota bacterium
TGTCAGCTTTGCTGACGGAGGGGGCTGCAAAGCGAAGCTTTGCGGTGAATAAGGGGGCTTCAATGCAAAGCATTGAAGTGATGTAAGTTGTAACAAAAAAGGCTTTGGATTAATCCAAAGCCTTTTTCTATTCTATATCTGGCTTATAGCTTACGGCATAAAGCTTAAAGCTAATTTCAGCGCTTAACAGCCTGCTTCAAATCGTTGAGAAGTTTTTCTACTTCTGCTTTATTCTTTGCTGGAACAGCATTTTCTGAAGCAAATACATAATTCATTTCTCTTAATAAAGAGCGATATACTGCATTGTTTGGCTGCTTTTTGGCGTCAGCAACAGCTTTCTTGAATGAAGCTGTCTTGCCGGCTTTTACATCTTTGATTACTTCGTCAATGATAGCTCTTTTGCCCATTTCATCTATCATTTCGTCCCACATAGTATCTTTGGCAAATGCCAGTTCTCTATATAATTTTGGAACGTTGGCGCCCATTGCAGATGGCAGGAATATTGCAATACCATGAGAATTTTCTAATTTGTCATCTGTATAACCATGGCATATAACAGCTTCTTTATGGGCTGCACGAAGTTTTTCTATAGCTGTGGTTAAACCAGCATCATTAACTTCTTTTAAGTAAATCTTCATAGAGTCGAGAAGACTAATTAAATCTATGTTTTCATTGTATGCATAGTGCTGAGCCCAAGCTTGTGCTCTGCCGACAATGCCGGCATGTTTCCCTGCTATAACGGCTTTTGCAAAACCGTTGATTGCATCTGTCAGCTTGTCAACTTTGCGTAAATCAACTGCTGATTGAGTTGTAGCCTGGAAATTTTCTCCCATTTCTGAATAGGATGTTAAGTATGATCCAACCCAGTTGTCTGCGAAGTCAGCTGGAGTCATGCCTTTTTTGACGTCTTTCAATATTTCATCGTAAGGAGCACCATCGCCTGGTTCTGTTTCTTCTGAAGCTACCATATAGTCTGCGTAGTCTTTGCAAGCATAGAGAACTTCTTCCATCTGCATTAAACAAGCATCAAAACCCAAAACGTCAATCTTCTGACCTAATATCTGGTTGGCTTCTTTTAAAGCAATGGTTAGCTGATTGGTTGTAATGTGATTGTTGGAAGAATCATCGTAGGAAACGCCTCTAACGATATCTTTTCGTTTATCTTTCCAACCGGAACCATGATTCCAGATATTGAAACAATAATGCTTGGCTGGATAATTTTCTTTAACGAATTTGACGAACTTTACAAATTCCTTGTAGTCGCCCATGTCTAATTCGCCCATATCTTTGATTTTTTTGATATTGTCTTTTTCAATATAATTTATCTGGGCCGGGCCTCTTTCTCTATCTATGAGAGTGACTATATTCATATAATCGTTAGAACCGACTTTAGCCATTTCTTTCTGGTCTAGAGCGCCAAAATAATCAAGGTTATTATCAGCATTTAGGAATACAGCAACTGTCCAGTCTTTGGTTACAACCTTTTTGGGTTGAGCTTTCTGTTTTGCTGCTTCAGCATTAGCAGTTGAAAACATAATGGCTGTAGAAGCAAGAAGGGCTGTTAAGGTTTTATTCATTAGTTAATCCTTTCAAACTTATTGTCATTGTTTTACTAGTATACAGTTATTTAAAAAAAATAGCAAGAAAAATTAGGTTAATCTAATTTAGTTTTAGTAATCTAATCTAGAAAGTTCTACTTTTAAATAACTTACTAACCTAGAATAGCAGCTTTGGCATGAAAAATCAGGCAAAAGGCGGGTTTCAATACTATCAATTAATAATAGCCCGTTTTTGTGCTTGGAAACATATATTCTATTTCTTGTAGGCTCTATTTCTGCTTCACCTGCTTCTAAGACAACTTCAATTTCTTTTTTACCATTAGAAATTATAACTCTAGTTGCTCCCCCGAATGTGGATGCGTTGGCTTCTTTTTCAAATTCTGATGCTCCCCCGATTGAAGATTGGGGGAGCTGGCGAGCAGAGCGAGACTGAGGGGGCTGACAGTCGGAGACTGTCGGTAGAGGGGGCTGATTGCTGCAAGCAATCGGTGGTGTTGCAATCCCATCGTTGCTATCTATTCCCACATCAGTAAAAGCCTTCTCTAATTCCTTCACATAATCAATCTTAGAAAAATCACCTTCAAAACTGTAGGTGATTCCACCATCTAATGCTTTTGCTGCCGTTAAAGTAACGCTTTCTGAAAGTATTCTTTCAAAAAGGCTTCTTAAGTTCAACGGATTATCAGGTAAAAGTATTATCTGCTTTTTGTTATCGCCAAAATCTTGATTTAAGGCAGATTCTTTATTGAGTAAAATCTTTATAAACCCGCAGTGCTCGTTTATATACTCCTCAAAAATGCCGTCATTCCCACATTTCGATGCTCCCCCATGAATGGTGGGGAAGTTGTCACGAAGATGCTGCCCCACGAATGGTGGGGAAGCTGGATTTGGCGAAGCCAAAGACTGAAGGGGCTGACAGTCGAAGACTGTCGGTAGAGGGGGCTGCATTGCGGAGCAATGCTGTGAATGAGTTGTTTTTTCTTCTACCCCCTTTGTTAAAGGGGGATTAAGGGGGATTTTCTCCCCAAAAATTACTCCAACAGCGTATTGTATATCAGCTTTCACCCAGTTTGGCTTATGCAAATTCGACCAGGGCGCATGACCTGTTATTTCCTTCAAAAGTTCGCTGGAAATCTGTTCCTCAGCACCGTCTAATAGAATGGTGTTTACACTAAAACCTGCATGACAAAAAAGCATTGCTAGTTCAATGCCCTGCATGCTAGCAATGCTTTTATTGTAAGCTATTAAAATATTCTGCTTATTTTTCTTTTTCTTTGATTTCAACTTCGAGAGCACCTGAAGCTATTTCTTCCATAGCAACTTTGATGTAGTTTTCATCATATTCTTCTACCAAGCGCTTTTTGCCTTCAACAAGCATTTTAACGCGGTTAGAAATTGCCATTACTGCATCATATTTGTTAGGAATCTTGTTAATTATTTCACTTCTTGAGCGGAATTTCATTCTTCAACCTCCGTTGAATCTAATTCTTGTTCATCAATATTTTCATCTTGAAGTTCAAGATCAGTGTCTTCATCTTCAGGATTCTGACTGGTTTTCTTGCCCAACATTCGTAAGGCGGCAGTTTCAGGGTTTATTGCTGACAAGATTACATGATTTGAATCTGTAACAATAATTGCTCTTGTTTTACGGCCATAGGTCGCATCTATGAGTTTGCCCTGTTCCTTAGCGTCTTCTTTTAATCGTTTGATTGGTGCTGAGCCCGGACTGACAATCGCCACAACCTTGTCGGCTGCAACCACATTACCAAAACCTATATTTAAAAGAAGAACTTTCATTTATACACCTTATTCAATGTTTTGGGCTTGTTCACGAATTTTTTCGATTTCGCACTTCAAATCAAGAGCTAATTGGGTAATTGCAAAATCATTGATTTTGCTGCTCAGAGTATTTGCTTCTCTGTTTAACTCTTGAACCAAGAAATCAAGTCGTCTTCCAACAGGTTTATCAGAAGCTAGAATATTGTCTAGTTCTTTAAGATGGCTGTAAAGTCTTGCTATTTCTTCGCTAACGTCGCTTCTGTCAACCCAAAGTGCTATTTCCATACCAAGACGTGATTCATCAAATCCGGCCTGTCCCGCTAATTCTTTGATTCTTTCAGTAAACTTGGTTGTGAAATTTGCTCTGAATTCTGGAATCAGCTCTTCTATTTTTGCAATAGTGCTGCGCATTACGTCTGCGTGACTCTTTATGTCAGCAGCAAGATTTTCGCCTTCACGTTTTCGAGCTTCTACAAATGATTTTACAGCTTCAACTAAAACCGGTTCAATGCGTTTCCAAAGTTCTTCGTTATCTTTTTCCTGAGAATCAACCTTCATTACGCCTGGTAATGAAAGCAGACCGTCTAAAGCCATTGGAATGCTTTTGCCTGTTTCGCTGTTTAATTCATCACCCAATGCTATTAGCTTGTTAAGCAAAGGTTTATTGATTATAACGTCTTGATTTGGGTTGTAATCAACTATTTCAAGGTTTAAATAGACCTTGCCTCTTGAAATAGCATTGCTGACATATTGACGAAGCTGACCATCTGCCCAGTTATAGCCATAAGGCAAACGGGTATCAATTTGCAAAAAACGATTATTTACAGACTTTAACTCGACGCTTACACGCCCAGTTTCGTCTGTTATACTTGCTCTGCCAAAACCTGTTAAACTTGAAATCATAGTGAACAATTGTACACCAATTTTATTTCATTTGCAATAACAACTTTTCTAACACTAAATTCTGTTATCTGTAATCAATTTTTATTATGCGGACAGCAGACGCGAGACCTCAAATTAGAAATAAGAGAAGTCTACCCATTGTCATAAAAAGTATAGCGTATGGGCTTTAGCCCTGAAAGCTATACGTTTATGACAATGGGTAGACTATTCTCACTTTCCTAAGCTCTAATCAGCTTTACTAAAGCATCATAATTATCGACCACATCATAAGTCACATTAGCACCGCTTATAGCCTTGAAATGTTCTTTGGCACAATGAATTTTCGATTGTTCTATTCCACGAAGTTCCAAACTTTCCATAGAGCCTTTCGTTTCAGCTATAAAATATATATGCTTTACATCGCCCTCTTTGAAAGCTATCGCCCAGTCAGGGTTATACTTGCCTACTGGGGTTGAAATATAGAAGCCATTAGGAAGTTTCACATAAACTGCCACATCTTTGTCTGTATCTAGTTTTTCAGCAAACTGTTGTTCATTTGTTGAATCATAAATAATGTGGTCATAAAGATTCTTTTCAGCTCTCATAGCATTTATACCAAGTTTGCCTTTGAGTGAAGCTTCTGTAAATATGTTGGTATCGTATTTTTCATCAAGAATATTGTAAGTAATATGCTCAATTATTGCAGTAGCTTTTTCATTATTTATAAGTCTGGAAGCCTTTATAATAAACTCTTCTGGATTGTCTTTAAACTGATTGAAAACATATTCGTGAATTCCTGTTAAAATAGAAACCACATCTTTTCTTGTTAAGTTTGTTTCTTCAACTATTTTCCCGACCAAATCATACTTAACACTAGAATTTGGCTTTATCTTTTTAAAACCGTTATAATTAGCCGTTTCTTCACGAACAAAATTATTACCTGCCGCCAAATCTTCTTTTGAAGTGATTTTATTCATCACACCAGTTTCAACTGTGAAATAGATTTTTGGAACAATCAAATTCTTATTGAGCGAATCAATAGCTTTTTTAACAAGTTCTTTTGTATCAAAGTCTACAACATAGAAAGATTTAGAGTTAATATTCTTCCAAAGAGCTTTAAATTCAGGCATTGCCAATTTATTTTCATCTATTTTACATTCTACATTACCCGAACGAGAATCTACAGGTTTAAGTAAAGCAGGATTATAGACAGAATCAAGAATAGAAATAACGCTTTCTTTAAAAGGTTCAGCATCTTCGCCTAATTGCAACCTGTTATTGGCTTTAGCTTCATAGTATTTATCTGTAAGAATGCCTTTTTTATCAATATAGCGATTTATGGTCATTTCATAAACTATGCTTTCAGCCAAATCTTTATCTATAGAACTTTCGTTACCTTCTTTATCCTTAATAATTCTTCCATTAAACAAGTCAATATTTACTGCAACTGGTCTATCTCCAACGGCTTCTGCCAATTCTGTCTGTAAAGCTCTTGTAAAAGAATCATAGCTTTCGCTGGCGATAACAGTCAACAAATTCACGTTGTGTACATCAGCTCCAAGAAAAGCAGTATCCATTCTTTCACCATCTTGATTTACACAAAGTCTTAAGCCTCTTCCGACTTCCTGACGTTTTCTAACTTCGCTGTTGCTCTGTTTTAATGTACATATCTGAAACACATTGGGGTTATCCCAGCCTTCTCTTAAGGCAGAATGGGAAAAGATAAAGCGAACTGGCGATTTTATCGGGTTTCTTTCCAATAACAATTCTTTGTTTTTCATTATTAAATCGAAAGCATCTACGTCATCTGTAGTCTTTTCTGATTTATTTGTGACTTTACTATTTGTTAAATGCCCACTCTTCTTATCTATAGAAAAATATCCTGCATGAGTGCTTGAAGCCGGAATTTTCTTTAAATATTCGATATATTCAATATCATCAAAAGTACCCTGGTAATATAAACGCACATCTTCATACTCTTCTTCAAACATTTTTGCAAAAATACCGTTTTCAGTCTGACCATTAACATATTTCTTGTAATGTTCAACTTCATCAATGAAGAAAAGCGAAAGCACTTTGATTCCTTTGTGGAAAAGTTCTCGTTCACGTTCTATATGAGAAAGAATAGTTTCGCGAATTTGTAATCTGCGAAGCTGTTCTTCGCTCACCTTACCCATAACCTGACCTGCAGAGAGTTTTTTGCCATTTAAAAATTCTATAGAGTCATCTCTTCCGTCAATAAAATTAACTACATAACCGTTCTTGTATTCTTCTAAACCTTTTGAATTATCATAAAGATTAAATCTCTGTCCAACTGTTCTAGTAACCTTTTTAATACCAGTTGCAGATTTGCAGTCAAATTGAATAGTGGCTGTGGGATTCTTTGAATCAGAAAGATTAATGCTTTGCAAATAAACATAACCATCTGTAGCTGTGCTGCCAGCTTCTGAAATACCTTTAACAGCAATCTTTTTAACAAGCTGTTTATTATAAGCTTCCATAGCATCAAGACGATAAATCATATTGTAGATGCTATCTTTTTTATGAGTTGCTGAGTAACGCAGTGTCATTAAAGGATTGAAGCTTTGCAGGTTTTCTTTGGTCTGTTTCCCTTCTACAGATTGAGGTTCATCAATAATCAAAATTGGGTTGGTTTTAGCTATTACATCTATAGGTCTTCTGCTTCTGAACTCATCAAGCTTCATCTTAATGCGTCTTGCATCGGCCCCCTTTGCGTTGAATGCCTGGGAGTTGATAATCATAACGTTAATAGCACTATCAGAAGCAAATGAGTCTATTTTGCTCAACTGCTTAGAATCATAAATGAAAAACCTGATTTTCTTGCCGTATTCTTCAGCAAAATGTTCCTGAGTTATTTCAAAACTCTTGTAAACTCCTTCACGAATAGCTATACTCGGCACTACAACGATAAACTTGCTCCAACCGTAGTGCTTGTTAAGTTCAAACATCGTTTTTATATAGGTGTAGGTCTTGCCAACGCCTGTTTCCATCTCTATAGTAAGATTGTAATGACCTTCTAATTTTTGGGAAGGGG
The DNA here is from genome assembly GCA_017417215.1 of Candidatus Rifleibacteriota bacterium. Classification (GTDB taxonomy): domain Bacteria; phylum Muiribacteriota; class Ozemobacteria; order Ozemobacterales; family Ozemobacteraceae; genus RUG334. The sequence goes on from JAFPZP010000016.1 coordinate 7,276, forward strand.
CAATCATGCTTGACTGCTGAATCTTTCTTATGTGTTCTAGAATTTTGTCGTCAGTCAAGGCAGGAACAATCTTTGCATTTCCCCAGCCGTCTCTTGAAAACACTGCCTGACTGCTACTGCCAGAGTCAATCATATAAGTTGGAGTAAGATAAGGCTGTCCAGCAAATACGTCCACAACAGCCTTTGCTGCTTCTGCCTGAAATTTCTGATGTTTGAATCTGAGTTTCATGAATTTACCTCTTAAGCCTCGTCAATCCATTCTTGAAGCTTCTTTTGTAACAATTTTTTGTCTGGCAAATATAATTCATACTTGGAAACATAAATATTTGACAGGTGAAAAGAATCTGTATCTGCAAAAAGGGTAACCACTGGTTTGCTTTTTCTTTCTTTTTAATTACCCCTCTCATGAGGCGTAAGCCTCATATTACCTTCACTCTAGTATTTGGAGAAAGAAGTTTGAAGATTTCGGTAACGTTAATTTTTGAAGGGCTGTTGGCAAAGCTGGAATCTCTGAAAACAGCTCGTAACGGGTTGCGTTTTGCTATAATTTTAATAACCTCTTCAGAAACATTTTCATCAAAACAGGCTATTAAATCACCATAGTTATAGGTGTGAACATTAAAACCATTAATTTTTTCAGAGGAATAAGGCATAGATAGTGGTAAGCCCCATTCTAACAAACAGCCGAAAAGCAAGTCTAAGTCGGTGCGGTCTTCTTTTATGTTGGAAACAAAATCTTGAAGGCTCTGCTGGCTATATTCATCTGCTGAATAATACACATCTTTCATGTTGGAGTCAGCCAGTTTAAAGACTCTGAAGCCTACATCGACAAGATCTGCCCCCAAAGCTTTGCTGTTGGGGGAAGTGGCACGCAGTGCCGAAAGGGGTCTGTCTTTATTGGTTTCTTTAAATAAGACCCCCTCAGTCACCGCATTGCTTTGCAATGCAGCCCCCTCAGTCGAGCTTTGCTCGACAGCTCCCCCAAAACATTGTTTTTGGGGAGCATCTTCGTTATTTTCAGATCCTCCCCAAATCGTAGATTGGGGGAGGTGGCACGAAGTGACGGAGGGGGCTGACTGCGTAGCAGTCGGTATGCCTTTTTCCTCTAGAATCTTCTTCCCTGCTCGGCGAATGCGTTCTTTGCCAATTTCACAGATTGTATGCGGTTTATTTACGCTATCTAGATATTCAATACCTACTTCAAGAGTCCTTACAGCATCTTTTTGTGCGTGTTTAAGACTTTCATCAAGATCTTCAGCAATCTGAACAAGAATAAATTTCATTTTATTTAATGTCGATTCTGCATTAACTTGAAAAACTGAATGTGCTGTTGTCGCACTTCCAGAAAAGAAGTCTAAAACAATATCTCCATCATTCATAAATCTTAAAATAAAATCTTTAATCATTGAAATTGGCTTTGGAGAACTAAATGGACATTCATTTAATTCAAAAAGATTAGCTAATTCTGTTGAAGCTGAACTTTGAGTTCCAAAGTGACAAGTTGTTTGAGGTGATTCGATACTACGCTCTTTAACAATTTTTATTTTTCCTGTTGAATTAAAATAAAACTCAACTATTTTTTGCCCTTGCGAATCTACTAATGTTTTTCTGTCACCATAAAAATACTGCTTCATTTGGTTTGTTTGAGTAAAACCTGCTCTGAGTGTTACCTCTTCCACCGTTTTATGATTTTTTGCTTTCAATCTGCCTTTTATTACTATTACTTTCTCTGTATCACCATATTCACCAGTAATTTCTGTCCCATCTGGAGCATCAAATCGAGTTCCAGCAGGGAATGTAAAATCACTTGCAGGATGTCTACCAGACACTTTTTTCATCGCACCAGCTTCAAAAAGATCGTGGTTAAGAGATTTCGGTGTTTTAATATTGGCAATATTTTTACAAAACACCAAAATGTATTCATGATAAACTTTAAAAATACCTGCTTGTGCACTATGATTTTTATCCCAAATAAGAGTTGCAATAAAATTTGCCCCACCAAATATTTCAGCACAAATATCTTTAAGAGAATTTATTTCTTTATCATTAATACTTATAAAAATAACGCCATCATCGGACAAAAGATTGCGGGCAACCAACAGACGAGAGTACATCATTGAGCACCAATCAGAATGGAAACGACCGTTTGTTTCAGAATTTTTAAATAATCTGTTGCCTTCTTCATCAACTTGACCGCTTTCAGCTTCGTATTCATCAACACTTTGAGCAAAATCATCTTTATAAATAAAGTCATTACCTGTATTATACGGCGGGTCAATATAAATCATCTTAACTTTGCCGAGGTAGCTTTCTTGCAGGAGTTTCAAAACTTCAAGGTTGTCGCCTTCAATATAAAGATTTTGAGTAGTATCCCAGTTAAGGCTTTCTTCAGGGCAAGGGCGAAGAGTTTTTCTAATAGGCTTGTTTGCTTCTAGCATTGCAGCCTTTTTCCCAACCCAGGTAAATTCATAAGCCTCGTCACCATCAACAATATCTTTAGATAACATTTGTTTAAGAATATCGAAATTTATTGCCTTTTTAAGATTTCCCTTCTCGTCTTTGCTTTCAGTTATACAATTAGGAAACAGCTCAGCTATTTTTTCTATGTTCTTCTCGGTCAAGTCGGGTGTTTCCATTTTCATGCGGTCGGTCATTTTAGCTATGCTCCTATAAAGTATTTTAGTTATATGGTTTGGTTAATGTTAATAAGCTTGCAGTCAAGAGATTAGAGATAAGATATGAGGGGTTTTTTCAGATGCTCCCCCACTCACAGCGGGGGAGCATCGAAAGAAAAAATCTACGTCATAAGTTGCTCCAATTCTCGTTTAAGGGCTTTGAGCTGAGCGTTCAGCTCGACTTGGATAGAAAATTGAACTTCTCTATTAACTTTCTTTTGAAGCTTATCAATTTGTTTTTTTGTATTTAGTTTGTTGTCTAATAGTTCTGGTGTTCCTTCATAAGCTATTGCAAGCTGGTTTTTGAGGTCAGAAAAACGGTTGTTCACAGGGGTTGCCGAAAGCATTAAAACTTTGGTCTTTACTCCAGCCCTAATAATCTTGTTTAATAGTTTTGTATAGCGATTTTCTTTTACCTCTAAAGACGTGGTGCCTCTTCCATTACGAAAATTATGAGATTCATCAATTATAACCAAGTCATAATTGCCCCAATTCAAACGATCTAAGTCTAAACCGTTAGACTGCCCGCCATTTCTTGATAAATCACTATGAAAGAGAACATCATAGTTTAAGCGGTCTTTTGAAATTGGGTTATTGATGTAGTTGTCTTTAAAAGTGTTCCAGTTTTCAGCAAGCTTTTTAGGGCATAGAACCAAAACAGATTTGTTGCGGTTTTCATAGTATTTTATTACAGCAAGAGCAGTAAAGGTTTTGCCCAAACCTACGCTATCTGCAAGAATACAGCCGTTGTATTTTTCCAACTTATTAATAATAGCAAGAACAGCATCTCGTTGAAAGTCGTAAAGCATTGACCAGATTATGCTGTTTTTGAAACCTGTGGCTTCGTTTGGCAGAACGTCTTCCGAAATATCTTCAAGGAACTCGCTGAAAACATGATAAAGCGTCATGAAATAGATAAATTCAGGAGAGTTTTCGTTGTAAACATTGCTGATATTGTCTATCACAATGTTTGTTACATCCTGCATTTTCTCTTTGTCATTCCAAAGGCTTTCAAAGAGTTGAACAAACTGTAAGGAATTTGGAGCTTCAAAAGCAGTGACCATATTATAACTGTTATTCCCTCGTTCACAGCCTAAATCAACTGTAGTAAAACCGTTTATTGGAATATAAGCTGTTTGCTCTGAGGTAGATTCGACAGTCATAAAACCGTTCATGTTTTCGCCAGTAATGTTTGATTTGAAAACGGCTTTTTTCTTTATCCATTCGGCACATTCTTTGGCAATCGCTCTTTGTGTCATTTCGTTGCGGAGCTTTATTTCAAACTCAGTGCCATAAAGAGAGTTTTCTCTTGTTAATTTTGGAATGTAAAATTCTCGTTTCTGTTTTTCTGAGTTCTCCTTAGTAAAAGTTGGAGAAGTAAAAATGAAATGAAATTCTTTAACCTGTTCTAATTCTTTCTTCAGTTCTCTATAAGCATAAATTGAAAAACAGGCAGCAGCTACAGAAACTTTGCTACTTTTTGTAATCTTTTCTTTTAGGTCGTCACGAAGAAAGTCAGTGATGTTGTTGAGGATTTTCATGGTAGGAAATCCTCATTAGATAAAAATATACTCCCCTTTTTAAGGGGAGAAGTTGAGCAAAGCGAA
>JAFPZP010000017.1 GCA_017417215.1 Candidatus Rifleibacteriota bacterium
ATTTTGAAATTATAAATTATGTAGAGACGCGTCATGATATGTTTCTACATAAAAGAAATATGTTAGCCATAAAATTATAATACTTTTTGAATTGAGAATTGAGAATTGAGAAATGAGAAATGAGAGAGCAAAGAGCATAGAGCGGATAGCGGATAGATTTAAGACCCCCTTTTGTAAAGGGGGATTAAGGGGGATTTTCGAGAAGATTGCCAAGCAGTAGAAAGTTGAGTCCGAAGACTGTTTGTTTATTAAAAATCTCCCCGTCAGCCTACGGCTGCCACCCCTCTTTAACAAAGAGGGTATTTAAGAGTTTCCCTCTCTTATAAACTGGGGGCAGATCATCTTATTTCCTTCGGCGGGCTGATGAGCTTGGTATATTGAGCTCTATTCTATATTTCGCAACTGTTCTTCTAGCAAGCTCAATGCCTTCTTTGGCTAAAATATCTACTATTGCACTGTCTGATAAGGGCTTAGACGGGTCTTCATTCTTGACTATATCATTGATTCTCTGTTTGACGGCCATGGTTGAAACATCGTCGCCAGACTGGGTTCTTGCCGCACCAGAGAAGAAAAACTTCAACTCAAAAAGCCCTCTTGGGGTCTGAGCATATTTGCCGTTAGTTGCACGACTGACTGTTGATTCATGAACACCAGCCATGGCTGCAACATCTTGCAAAGTAAGAGGTTTCAGGTGGAGTATTCCAAAGTCAAAAAAGTCTCTCTGAACTTCACAAATAGCTTTGGTAACATTTAGAATAGTTTCTTTACGCTTATCAACATATTTTAAAAATGATCTAGCTGATTCCAAGCGACTTTTTATAAAATCTCCAGCTTCTTTCTGGGTTTTATCAAGGTTCTTCAGAGCTTCTTTGTAAGCAGGGTTAATTCTTAATTGTGGAATATCAGATTCGTTAACAGTAACGACATATTCGCCATCGACCTTTTCAATGAATACTTCAGGACTAACGAATATCTGTTCTTCTGAGGAAGCAAAAGAAGCTCCTGGTCTGGGTTCAAAACTCTTGATGGTATCTATTACATCTTTTATTTCATCCAGGCTATAACCTGTAGCTTTTGCTATATTGCTCAATTTGTTCTGAGCTATATCTTCTAAATGATTAGATATTATTCTTATAACAGCATCATCACTGTAGCCTTCGTCTTTTGCCTGAATCAAGAGACATTCTTTTAGGTCATAGGCCCCAACCCCTACTGGTTCCATAGATTGTATGGCTTTTCGAACTTTTGTAACTATCGACACATCTATTTTTAAAGATTCTGCAATCTGCTCGTCGGTAGTTCTTAAATAACCGTTGTTATCTATTAAGCCGATAAGATATTCTGCTATTTTTTGTTCTGTAGGGTCTAAGTCTACTTCGCTCAACTGGTGAGTTAAATGCTCTTTTAATGTGGTTTTCTTAGAGACAAAGTTTTCAAAGGATGTTTCTTCGTCATTAGAATACGAATTAGGGGAAGCTTTAATCTCAGTGTTTTCAGCATCTTCTATGTATTTCTGCCAATCGACCCCATAGTCGTCACGACTTTCTTCTTTAAATTCTACCGAAGCTATTGAGCCTTCGGCGGGTTTTTCTTCAAACTTATCTAAGGGAAGTTCATTGGGGGTTTCAGCAGATTCATCAAGTTCTACTACTGGATTAGATTCTAATACTTCTTGTATCTGACTTTTCAGTTCGACGCTATTTAGCTGAAGAATCTTAATGGCTAACTGCATTTCTGGCGTCATTTTCAAAGTTTGAGTCAGCTTTTGAGATAAGCCTAATCGCATCGAATTATCCATCTTGTTGTTTCTATCCTTGAGTATAATCTCTGAGTTCTCTATATAAAGTTTATTATAAGGTATTTTGACAGCATATGCAAGTTGCTTTTGCTCTACAAGCTTTATATGCTAAGTAACTAACCTTGAAGCTAGGAATAAAAAAATACTTGAAATAAATTAAATTTATACTAAATTTATTAAACATATAAGTCGATGACTGAATATATATAAATCTATTCAGCTTGGATTATTATGAAAAAGATAAAGTGGTTACTAATTATAGGAGTTGCTTATTTTTGGGCATCTGGCGTAGTATTTTCTGCGTCACCAGCTATGCTCAAATCAGGTGATGTTTTAACAATTAGTGTTAAAGGCGAACCTGAGCTTTCTTGCGACAGAGTGATTGCTCCAGATGGGAGTATAACCATGCCGCTTATTGGTTCAATCGGTGTTGCAGGCATGAGGGCTACTGATGCTGCTCTACTGATAAAGCAACAATTAGAAGACGGCTTCCTGAAAAACCCGGTTGTAAATGTTTCCACAAAATCTTTTTCTTCAAACAATAATACTCCAGCAGCTAAAACTACTAAGAAATCTACAGCAGTTTCTACAATGACAGAAGCTGATAGAACCTATGCTGTTGTTGATGATACTCCTCTTGGTTTAATTGAAGATGACGAAGAAAGAGTTGAACCTGAAGTTGCAGTTTCAGCAGATGAACAGATTCTTATAGAAATCAAAGATATTGTTACTAATAAAGGAATTGCAGATGCAGTTCTTAGTATTGATAACAAAGTTTATCAGACTAACAGACTTGGTCAGATTCTTGTAAACAGAGCTAGTGGTAATGCTGTTGTTATAGCTGATGGTTATAGAACTCAAACTGGTTCTCTTAGTAGAATGATGAAAGAAGGCACTGCTGGTAACCCATCTTTTATAGCTCTTGAAAAAGTTCGTTTGAACGAAACAATGCTTTGCACTGTAGTAGATGCCAATAACCATAAACCAGTAAGAAATGCTGAAGTAATGCTTGAAGGCGGTAAGGTTACTACCAATAGCCGAGGTGAATTCAAGATCAGCGGTATCAAAAAGGAATTCGGCGAAGTTGTAATCAAGAAACGAGGTTACTCAGTTCTTAAACGAGTAATCGACTATAAAGGTCCGTCGGTTTTAACTTTCGAGTTGAGTAAGTAAATAAAAGAGCCCCGAAATCGGGGCTTTTTTGTTGTCTGATGTTTAGTTTATAGACTAACTTGTTTTGTCGTGCAAAGTCTGTTATAATTTTCTTCTAACTGTTAAGCAAACAAAGGAATGAGCATGGCAACAGAACCACAAAAACAGGTTGACGAAGTTTCTCAAGAAGGACCAGGTCCTGAAAACCGTTCGATATTATCTTATCTGAATCCTTTTTACGGGCATGTAAAAACCTCTGAACTTCTTCTTTTTACGAAATACTTTGCTTCTCTAACTAGAGCTGGTATTGCTGTTTTGCGTTCTTTAGCTACTCTTTCCAGACAGATGAAAACTTACCGACTGCGTAAAATCATCTGGGATTCCAAAAACGATGTTGAAGGCGGTTCTCCGCTTCATATGTGTTTGAGAAAATATGATGATGTTTTTGGAATGTTATATTGTAACTTGATTAGGGTAGGGGAAGAATCTGGTCGTCTGGTTCTGGTATTAGACCGACTTGCTGCCTTATTAGAACGCCGAATTCAAATCAGGCGTAAGGTTATTGGTGCAATGACTTACCCGGCAATTATTACTGTTGTTGCAACTCTGGTTGTTATCTTTTTGCTTACCTTTGTTATTCCTCAGTTTTCAAAACTTTTTGCACAGTTTAATCAGCAATTACCCTGGTTGACTATGCAGGTAATTAAAGTTTCTAATTTCTTAACAGATAATTTTCTTACTATTATTGCTTGTGTCTTAGCATTTTTCCTGGTTATATATCAGGTTAATCAGACTAAGCCAGGCAAAAAATTCTTTGACTACTTAAGATTAAAGGTTCCTGTTTTTGGCGGTTTAAATCAGAAATATGTAATTGCTCTTTACGCTAGAAATCTGGCAACGCTTTTTGAATCAGGCATCAATATTATTACTGCAATGAACATCAGTAACGAAGCCGTAGAAAATGTAATAATTCAGAAGTCTTTAGAAGATGTTGTTCATGAAGTTGAAGGCGGTATTCCTATCGCCAAAGCACTATCTAAAGCACAGATTATGCCTGAACTTTCTGTTCAGATGATTGAAGTTGGTGAAGAATCTGGTAACCTTGATGAAATGCTTACAAGAGTTGCTGAATTTTATGAAGATGAAATCAACTTCCTTATAGATCAGATTACAGCTATGGTAGAACCGGCATTTATCGTTGTTATTGGTATTGTTACCGGTATCATAGTTCTGGCTATGTATCTGCCAATATTCAGAATGGCAAAAGTTGTCACCGGCGGAAGATAACATTCGCCAAGCAAAGCTTGGCGTTGTTGGTGGTGAGTAGAGATTGTCTTAAAGCTCTCCCTTGAGATTTTTTCTTGAAGATGCTGCCCCACGTAAGTGGGGAAGCTGGCGAGCGTAAGCGAGACTGAAGGGGGAGCAAAGCGTTAGCTTTGCGTAATTTCTAAAAATAAACGCAATGCTTTGGCATTGCTCCCCCTTTCGTCTTTTGCTTCGCAAAATCCACTTCCCCCAGCTAAACTGGGGGCAGATCTTTTATACAACCGACCCTTCCAACATAATAAAAATTATCTTGCAAAAAAATCCTAAATAATCCTTAAATACATGCCGAAAGGAATGCTGGAATATAATAATTTTCCTACTTTACGCATAAATTTAAGGAGCTGGTTATGAAGTCAATGTCTGGCTATGGAAAAGTCGGCAAGTCTTTAATAAGTAAGACTGCTTTTGCTTTTCTATTCGCTATGCTGATTAATCTTCCTGCTGGTGCTTCCGAAAAGCTTACGGAACTCAGTATTTCAGGATATGGTAAGAATGAGATGGTGCTTTTCCCTTCTCATAAAGTAAATGAGTTTAATGTAACTGTTGAAACCCCGGAAGTATTGAAGGCCGACCTTTATGGCTTTGAGCTTGAAAACGGCAATAAGATAATTCCATCACCACATCCAAAAGTAAAATTTATGCGTGTAAGTCAGGTTAGTAAGTCCCCAGATGTGGTTAGAGCTACATTAGTTCTTAATGAACAGGTTAAGGCAACTTCCAGAAAAATGGGAGATAACATTCTTATTGAAATGACTCCTTTGAAGAAAGCTTCAACTAAGATTGACTATCAGCCTGTTGCTAGAAATACTTCTTCTGTTTCTAATAATTACGGAAACTATGAAGTAAAGCATATTTACTCTGAATCAGATAACAAGACTATTCTTGATCAGAAAGTCAGCCTTAACTTTGAACAGGAAGACCTCCTTACTATATTAAATGCTTTGGCTGCCAAATTTGATTTGCGTATTTTCGCAGATGCAGGTGTTAAGGGAAAAATGAGCGTTAATGCTCAAGACGTCACACTTCGTGATATTCTTAAGAATCTGCTTCTCCAGAGAAATTACCAATATACTTTAAAAGGCAGAGACTTGACTGTTATTTCTTTCAATACAGATTCAAGCAGAATGGCTAGAGAACTTCTCTTCAAGGATCTTAGCCTCAAAGACGCTTTGCAGACTCTTTCCAAAATGATGAATATAAACCTCATCATTCATGAAAGTGTTGTTGATAAAAAAGTTAATTTCTATGTTGAAAACTTGAGCTTAGACGAACTTTTAGACCTTTTAATCGAAACCAATGGCTTAGTCAAGAAACCTCACAACGATAATACCTATATTATCTGCGATAAAGAAAGCGCTGGAGATTTCGGTAAAAAGCAGTATAGAACCTTCAAACTTGTTAACTCTAAACCAGAAGAAATCATCAATATGATTAGAAGTAGCAAGTCATTGAGTGAAAGAATTGATACAGAAAACTTCTCTGTAAACGAAAGAATTAATTCTATCTCCGTTTACGATATTCCAGATAACATCAGTCTGATTGAAAAGATAATCGACAGCGTTGATGAAAAGTTGAAACAGGCTGTTATCGAAGTAAAACTTGTTGAAATCAACCGCACTGGCTTGAAACAGTTAGGTATCAAACTTGATAATTATTCTATGAATGTTGCTGATATAGGTCATTTGCCAAGCAACTACGCTTTACCGGCAACTCTTGATTTCTTAGAACAGGAAAGCAAGGCTAAAGTTCTTGCCAGCCCGAAGATTAGAGCTGTTCATGGCAAGAAGGCTTCTATCAATATAGGTAAGGTTATTCCAGTTCCTTACTATAAATATGAAAATGCCAGCAACAGTTACTTAGGCTATATTCCTCAGGTATATAAAGAATACCGCGACGTTCAGGTCGGTATAAGACTTGAAGTTACACCAGAAATTTCAAGAGATAATGAAATCAGTATGGAACTCAATACAACTGTTGATTCTGTTCTTGAAATCAATGATGACGGTCAGATTACAAAGTCTGAACGCAATACCAATACTTATGTCAGAGTTAAGAACGGTGAAACTGTTGTAATGGGCGGTCTTATCAATGAAAATGGTTCAGAAACCAAAAATTCTCCATCACTTATCAATAAGATTCCATTGTTGAAAACTTTAACAACTCATGGTAAAACAGAAACTAACAGTTCTGAAATGATTATGTTGGTTACTCCAAGATTGGTTAATCTTGATGATGCTGATGAAGAAACCACTGATGGATCAGTTACCATATATTGATTTATGAATCGATGTTTTAACTTTCTAAAGAATAAAAAAGGATTCAGCCTGGTAGAACTACTTGTTGTAGTTCTTATTCTAGGCTGTATTCTTATTATCGCCGTCAATTATTATATGGAATATATTGACACTGCCCGTATGGCTAAGGCGAGACAGGATATCGATGAAATAGTTAAAGCAATAAGACTTTACAATATTAACGAAGGTGAAAGATTCAAAGTAGAAGAATTGTCTCCTCGTAATTTAGGTTCATTTGTCGGCAATTATCTGGAATATAATAGCGTCATGTCTGTTGAGCCTGCCGACAAGAACCAGGATAAAAGTGTAATGGATTTCTTTTCAAATGCATCAGAAACTCCAAAAGATTCTCTTGGTGGTTTTAAACTTGAAGGTCGAGCTTTGTTAGACCCATGGGGTCACTACTATCAGCATATTCCAAATTTAGGTATCGTATATTCTCTTGGTCCTAATGGTATTCAAGAAGTTGCAACAACAACCAAATACGAAGAACCTATCAGATCTGATGATATAGTTGTAAATTACCTTCCAAAAGCTTTGTTTATTACAAAAGCTATATATGTTGACGCAAATCAGAATAATCAAATAGATTTTAATGACTTTATAGAACTGACCTTTTCAAAACCTGCTATAGTCGATAATGCCATAAGCTTAGATTTTGATACGGCTAACCCTGTTAAGGCATTAGGCACTGTCAGCATTAAAGGCGATGAAAAGAATCCTATGAAGGCTAAGATTACTTTGATTCCACCAATTCCTTCACATTTTACTATTGGTGAAACAACTATTATCCCTCGTGAGTATATTGAATCTATTTATGATTATACCCCCAATGAACCTATTCGTTTGCAGCGTTTCGATGCTCTGAAGATCACAAAACGTAGAAATTGAAGAGAGATATAAGATATAAGATATAAGATAGAAGAGGGAAGAGGGAAGAGCGGAGAGCGGAGAGGGAAGAGCGGAGGGAGCTTACCCCCTTTTGTAAAGGGAATCGTTTTCTTTACCTCCTTTTGTAAAGGGGGACTAAGGGGGATTTTCGAGAAGAATGCAAAGCAGTAGAAAGTTGAGTCCGAAGACTTTTGGTTATTAAAAATCTCCCTGTCATTCTTCGAATGACATCCCTCTTTAAAAAAGAGGGTGGTTTTAAATAAAAAATAAATTTTTATTTATTTTGTGGGGTAATAATTCCTTTTTGTGGTAAAATTGCCATAAATCCGCGCTAACTTATTTGTATTCTAAATTTCTTCAAAAATTAGATAAATAGATAGATAAAAGTTGATTGACGGGAGTTTTTTTGGTATGCTTTTTGCTGAATAATATTCAGAAAAAAAATAAATAAATATTTATTTTGGGATTTGTTAATGTCAAAAAAAATAGGTTTTACTTTAATTGAATTATTGGTTGTTATTACAATTTTAGCCATTTTAGTTGGTGCAGCTCTTCCTTTTGTACAGAATTATGTCCAAGAAAGCCGTATTTCAAAGGCTAAAGCGGACTTAGACGAAATATCCAGAGCGCTGATGGTCTACGAGACCCGTGAAGGCACCTACAACTCTTCAAATATAAGCCAGATTGTGGGCAGATATTTAAACAACTCACCTGTTGACCCCTGGGGCGTACAATACTTTGTAGCCACAGAATCAGGCATAGTTTATTCCAGTGGTCCAGACCGTATTCCTCTGAATTACGACGATATTTCTGCTGGTTATCAGCCACCTTTGGCACTTGTAAACGTCAAATGGGTCGACGCAAACAATACTGGAGCAGTTGACACTCAGAACAGACCAGACTATCTGCTTTTACAGTTTTCAAGAAAGATTTCAGCCACAGATAGCCAGGTTCTTCAGAATAAAGGCGGTGCTCATGTATATTTTAGTTGCACTTCTTCTGATACTGTTGAAAATATGTTTGCTTGGGAAAATTTGAAACTTGACAATTCCGGCTCAATGATTACATTACCTTTAGCTACTGGTGTCGTTAATGCTTTTGTTGCAGGAAGCGACACTTTCTGTGTTAGTGAAGGGGACGGTTTTGGTTTACGTGACCTTGCTAGCACTACTGCCAACCCTGGCGGAAATAGATGTATTTCCAGCCAAACAGTGGTTATAATGTCCTCTAAATAGAAGGAGATAAGATAATATGAAAAAAGGTTTTACTCTTATCGAATTGCTGGTAGTTATTACTATTATTGCAATTCTTGCCGGTGCTGCTCTGCCTTATGTTCAGAATTATGTTTCTGAATCACGTCAGGCTAAGGCTAAATCAGACTTAGACGAAATAGCAAGAGCTCTTGTTATTTATGAATCAAGAGAAGGCGATTACAACAAAAAGACAGTTGAAGATTTGACTGGTCGTTATTTAGACCGTTCACCAATCGACCCCTGGGGCGTTCCCTATGTAGTAGCTACTGAATCTGGTATTGTTTATTCATTAGGTCCAGACAGAAAAGACTCTGATGCTGGTGATGAATATGCTTTCGATAATATTGAAGTATCTTATGTTCCACCATTGGCACTTGTTAGCGTAAAATGGGTTGACAAGAACAAATCTGGTGCTGTTGATACTCAGAACGTTCAAGATGAATTACATCTTACATTTAGCAGAAAACTTGCTTCTGTTAATGATGTTGAGCTTGTTGATGGAGCTAACTATGGTGATTTATTAAATAGCATTTTGATTTGTAGAGATCCTGCTGACCCTGATGCATCTACTTCATTAAAGGTAATTGTTGATGAAGCTGAAATAAAAGGTAAAATTGTTGGGGCTAGTAAAACTATTGTTTTGCCTTTAAGAACTGATCCTACCCCAATAGGTAGCACATCATATTTTATTGCAGGACAAGATAAAATAGCTATAGCGCCAAATCATGGTTTGATTAAGGATAATGCTCAACCAGAACCGAACGCTTGTATTGCTGATCAGAGAGTTGTTATTTTGGCACAGTAATGTGGATTATTTGCACTTAATTATATGATTAAGTGCGAATTTTGGTTTGTGGTTCTTTTTCCCCTTTTTCAAAGGGGAAGGATTACGAAGTAATCCAGGGGATTTTTAAGAAGTTTGCAAAGCAGTAGAAAGTTAAGTCCGAAGACTGTTTGGTTATTAAAATCCCCCAGTCACTTCGTGACATCCCCCTTTAATAAAGGGGGTTAAAAGAAGAAAATTCCCCCGTAAGGGGTAATTATAGAATATGGAGTTAAAAATATGAAAAAAGGTTTTACTCTCATCGAATTGTTGGTTGTTATTACAATCATCGCAATTCTGGCGGGGGCAGCACTGCCTTATGTTCAGAACTATGTCGATGAATCACGTCAGGCTAAGGCTAAGTCAGACTTAGACGAAATCGCCAGAGCATTGATTGTTTATGAATCTCGTGAAGGTTCTTATGAAAAAGCTACAGTTGAAGATTTAACTGGTCGTTACTTAGACCGTTCTCCTATCGACCCCTGGGGCGTTCCTTATATTGTAGCTACTGAATCTGGTATTGTTTATTCTTGCGGTCCTGACAGAAGAGATGTTGACCCAGCTGATCCAACCACTGATCAGTATGCTTATGATAATATTGAAGTTTCTTATGTTCCACCACTGGCACTAGTCAGTGTAAAATGGGTTGACAAGAACAAATCTGGTGCTGTAGATACTCAGAATGTTCAAGACGAATTACACCTTACTTTTAGCAGAAAAATTGCTTCTATAACTGGCGATGAAATAATTGACGCTGGTGGTAACTTGGGAACTTTATTAGGCAAAATTGAAATATATAGAGATCCAGCTAATCCAGATACTGCTGAAACATTAGATACTATTGTTAAAACAGATGAACCAAATTGTAGGATTGTTGGTGCTAGCAAAACTATAGTTCTTCCTTTAATGAAAGCAGCTGATGGTCCAACACTCTTTAATGATAAATATTTCATTGCTGGTCAAGATAAGATAGCTATTGCTGATAACCATAATTATATAAAGGATAATGCTACTCCTCAGAATAACTGTATTTCTAACCAGAAAGTTGTTATTCTCCCGCAGTAATGGATTTACAATCGCTCTTATTTAATTAAGAGCGATTGTTGTGGGTTTCTATCCCCTTTTTCAAAGGGGAAGGATTACGAAGTAATCCAGGGGATTTTTAAGAAGTTTGCAAAGCAGTAGAAAGTTAAGTCCGAAGACTGTTTGGTTATTAAAAATCCCCCTGTCAGCTAAAGCTGACATCCCCCTTTACAAAAGGGGGTATTCTCGAAAGTGGTACACTTTTTGCGGTGTTATTTGAGTTGATATAAAAATATCAATTTTGGGATGTTATTAAATTTCTATGGAGGAATTTAAATGAAAAAAGGTTTTACTCTTATTGAGCTCTTGATTGTTATTACAATCATGGCAATTCTTGCCGGCGCAGCTGTTCCTTATGTTCAGGACTATGTTGAAGATGCACGTATTGCTAAGGCCCGTGAAGACTTAGGCGAACTTCGTAATGCAATCATGAGATACGAAGTAGAACGTGGTAAACTTTTCGACCCAGCCAATGACGGTGTTGGAGCTGATGAAGCAGAAAGACTTAAAAACTGGCAGCAGATGCTTATCGGTCCATTCCTGACTCAAGCTCTTACAGACCCCTGGGGCAGACCATACTATTTCTCTAACGCTGCTTCAATGGTATTTTCTGGCGCTGAAGACGGCGATAAAGACACCAATATTATTTCAGTAGACGTTCGCCCAGCTATGGCACCAACAAGAGCCTGGTGGTATGATATTGACAGAAACGGTGCTGTTTCAAAAGGTGACTATGTAGATGTTAAATTTACTAGACCGTTAGGCGAATGTGCAATAGATAGTCTCTATATAGCCGCCACTAATAGTTATAGAGTTATGGAAGCTGCTGATGGCTCAATAAAGACTGACTTTGCTAATCCAAATCTTCATCCAAAAGGACAGAACTGGATAAGAATCACTGTTGGTGATAATCCTGGTCCAGACTTTATGGCAGGTTCTTTAATCGCAGCATCTGGAACTACAAAAATTTATGATGCTTCTGAAGCTTCTGCTGGTTCTAATAAAGGACTTTATACTAATAAAATTATAGCTGAAAAATTATTTACAAGTGTTCCAAATACAGCTTCTGCAGCTGTTAATGTTCCTGTTTCTATTAAGTCAGCACAATAAGCAAAAAGCTAAGCTTTTTGCTTAAATTAGGAATTAGGAGTGAGGAGTTAGGAATTTAAAATCCCCCAGTCAGCAAAGCTGACATCCCCCTTTACAAAAGGGGGTAAGGATAGAAAATCCCTACACCCTAATCCTAATTGAAAAATTGGGCAACAGTTGAAAACTGAAAGATTTAATTTTCAATTCTCAACTTCTTATATCTTAGATCTTATATCTTAGGTCTTATTTACAAATCTATGGAGGGATGTTAATGAAAAAAGGTTTTACTCTTATTGAACTCTTGATTGTTATTACAATCCTGGCTATCTTAGCCGGTGCCGCTGTTCCTTATGTACAGGACTACGTAGAAGATGCACGTATTGCTAAGTGCCGTGAAGACTTAGGTGAACTTCGCAATGCAATCATGAGATACGAAGTTGAAAGAAACAAACTTTTCGACCCAGTTAAAGATGGTGTTGGAGCTAATGATGCTGAAAAACTTAAAAACTGGCAGCAAATGCTTATTGGTCCATTTCTGACTCAAGCTTTAACTGACCCCTGGGGCAGACCATATTATTTCTCTAACGCAGCTTCAATGGTATTCTCTGGTGCTGAAGACGGCGATAAAGACACCAATATTATTTCTGTAGACGTTCGCCCAGCTATGGCTCCAACCAGAGCTTGGTGGTATGACATCGACAGAAACGGTTCTGTAACTAAAGGCGACTATGTAGATGTTAAGTTTACTAGACCAATAGGTGAATGTACAATAGATAGACTTTATATTGCTGCTACAAATAGTTACAGAGTTATGGCACCTGCTGATGGTGATATAAAGATTGACTTTGCAGATCCAAATTTACATCCAAAGGGACAGAACTGGATAAGAATCATTGTTGGTGATAATCCTGGTCCAGACTTCATGGCTGGTTCATTAATTGCAGCATCTGGATCTATTAAAATTTATGATGCTTCTGAAGCTTCTGCTGGTTCTGATAAAGGACTTTATACTGATAAGGTAAAAGCTGAAAATCTATTTACTAATGTTCCTAATACTGCTTCTGCAGCAGTTAATGTTCCAGTTTCAATCAAAGCAGCACAGTAAGCAAAAAATGAAGCTTTTTGCTTAAATTAAGAATTAGGAGTGAGGAGTTAGGAATTCTGATTGCTGCGCAATCAGCCCCCTCAGCTTCACTTCGTTCAGCAGCTCCCCCACCGTTCGTGGGGGAGCATCATCGGAAAAAAGTAACAAAAAAAGCATCTCGAAAGAGATGCTTTTTTGTTGTTGTTGATATAAGTGAAATCAATCAAACAATAGAATGACACATATTAAAATATTTGTTATAATATTTTTAGAAAAGAAAAATCAATGCCAACTATATCTTCAAAAGAAGTCATACGTAAACTAGAAAAAGACGGATGGTATCTCGTTTGTGTAAACGGAAGCCATTATCAATATAAGCACCCAACAAAATCAGGTCGTGTCACTGTTAAGCATCCTTGCAAAGATTATTGTATAGCAACTGTTAAATCAATGGAAAAACAATCTGGATTAAAGCTTTTATAAGAAAGGATAAATATGAGTAAAAAATTAGTTGAACGATATTATTATCCAGCAATTTTTAATTATGAAGATGAGAAGGGTATCTCTATAACTTTTCCAGATTTACCAAACTGTGTAACTGAAGGGAAAGACGAAATAGATGCTTTAAAATCAGCAAGAGAATGTTTAGGAATTGTTCTTCTCGGAATGGAAGAAGATAATGAAAAGATTCCGATTCCTACTTCATTAAAAAATATAAAGACTAAAAAGAATGAAAAGGCTATTCTTATTGATGTTTATATGCCAACGGTCAGATTGGCTTCTGTAAATCGTTCTGTTAATAGAACTGTTACTTTACCAGCATGGCTTAATGCTATGGCATTAGAAAGAAACATAAATTTTTCTCATATCTTACAAGAAGCTTTAAAGAAAGAGTTTCATCTTTTGCAAAATTAGTTCTAAAAATTCAGAAAAAGCCATAAGGCTTTAGAGCAAACGCTACTTTTATAAATAAGGATTATTCATATAGTCTTCGGACTTAACTTTCTATTACTTTGCAATCTCCTCAAAAATCCCCTTACGACTCGCTGACCTCCTGTCGCTCGCTTGCATAGCCACATCCTTGTGGCTTAAGGCTGCTTTTGCAGCCTTTCCCCTTTGAAAAAGGCAGTGTTACTAAACTATTGCTATAATTAATAAAAAATGCTATAATTAGCTTATAGGAGGCTAATTATGACACAATGCAATCACTGCGGAAGCGATAATATAAAAAAGAACGGAAGTGGGAAATGGGGACAAAGATA
>JAFPZP010000018.1 GCA_017417215.1 Candidatus Rifleibacteriota bacterium
AAGAAGCTTACGAACATTATTTAAATGCTGAAAAACTTGTACAAAGCGGGAAGAGAGCACAAGCAATAAAAGAGTTTCAATTAGTAAAAAAGCTGCTTCCAGAAGAATCTAAGCAATTAAATGACCTTATAAGTTTGCACATATCTATTGGCATAGGGCAAGAAGAAGAAGGCATGGATAAAGACCTTTTGTTCGAATGCCTTTTTGAAAACCTTAAATTTATCTCTGTATCTGGCAATCAAAAAGAATTAGCCAGAATTTATAACGCCTTAGGCAATGCATATTCAGATATTGGAGCTTATGATAAAGCAGTAGATTATCATAAAAAATCTTTAAGTATTAGACCAGACCCTTTTCATTACCAAAATTTAGCAATTTGTTACACCTCAATGGGTAAATACTATGACGCTATTGAAATATATGAAAAAATAAAAAAAGTTTATCCTCAAGTAGAACAAGACATAAAACCAGACTATCAGATAGAACGAATTAATGGTATTATCTCTGGGAAAATTAATCCTAACGAAAAAATAGATGATAATAAAATTCTAGCAGATGAACAGAGTAAAAAAGGCGACTTACAATTCGACAAACAAAATTATGTTAAAGCCATAGAGAATTATAATGCAGCTTTTGGAATAAAAGAAACAATAGCCTATTTATATAAAATATTATTAAGTAAAAATATATATGAATCTCCATATTACGAAGAATCAGAACAGGGATTTTCTGCAGTTGATCTTTGTGCAAAAGAAGATGATTTCAAATATTTACCATTTGTTTGTACAGTCTATGGAGACGCTCTTTCTTACGAAGCCTGGGGCAAAAGCAAATTATCTTTAGAATACTATGAAATGGCTGTTTTTCTGTTAGATATGGTTCCAATCAAAGAAAGATTTGCTGCACCCTATTATAAGTTAGCCCGTTTAAAAGAAGAAGCTAAGAATTATAAAGAAGCTTTAAAACTTTTTGAACAGACAAAAGAAATAGATAAAAACTATTCTGTTGAAGGCGACATCAATAGAATTAAAAATATTCTTGATGGAAAAGAAGAATTTAACCAAAAAGAATTTACAAATCATTATGAGCAAATGAAAAAGTATCAAAAAGCCAAAATATTCAACATGTTTATTGAAGAAGGGAAAAAGGCACTAGAATATTCACCGAATAATATTAAAATTTACTATTTAATCGCTACTTCAACAATTAAAATTCCTTTACCTTTTGAAGCAAAATGGGCAATAAAAGAAGGTCTGCGCTTAGAATTAGACAAGTATGACGAAGACCAGCTCTTTTACAAATGCATTCTTATTCTTGGGAAATGTTGTAAGTATGAAATGAAAAAAGAACAGGCAAAATACTATTTTGATGTAATACTAGAAAGTGAAGATGATAGATTGCGTGATTATTATCAAGAAGCCCAGACAGAATCATTTTCTTTAGAGCCATTCTAAAAACCAATGCCAAACTAAGCTTAGGGTGATAAGTGGTTGGTGATAGGTGGTGAGTGAAGTGGGCTTTTAAAGCCCACTCCTGAATATTACAATAAAAACCAACTACAATAACTACATAAAAAAATACCCCAAGAATTTTCTTAGGGTATTTTTTTAAACACTCTATTCTTTAAATAAAGATATACTTACAAATAAACAATACTGTAAGTATGTACAATAATGGATGAATCTTTACTCTTTCACCGCAAAGTACATGAATAAAGGTATAAGAAATAATAGAGAATGAAATTCCTTCAGAGATAGAATAGAAAAATGGCATTGCTATTATACCTAAGAAAGCAGGAATTGCATCTGTTAAATGATCAAAATTAATATGAACAACTTGTCTTACCATTAAGAATCCAACGATTACAAGAGCAGGAGTTATTGCAAAAGCAGGAATAGTAAGGAAAAATGGTGTCAAAAACAAAGAAATTAAAAACATGAATGAAGCAACAACAGAAGTTAGTCCTGTTCTGCCACCAACAGAAATACCTGAAGCAGATTCAACAAAAGTAGTAACAGTAGAGGTACCACATACAGCTCCAAGAGTAGTTCCAATTGCATCTGCCAGTAATGCACCTTTTATTCCGGGAAGCTTATATTCTTTATCTAACATATTACCTGAAGCAGCACAGCCAATTAATGTACCAATAGTATCAAACAAATCTACGAACAGAAAAGCTGACAACACAGTAATAAAATTCAACAATCCGCCAGTAGAAGTAATTTCTTTAAATCCTTGAGCAAAAGCACCAAAGGTTGGCTTTAAAGTGAAATCAAAAGAGAATATTTTATTGGGCAATAAAGAGAAAAAGACTTTATCATCAGGAATATATAAACCACATAATTGAAATACCATACCTAATAACCATGTTGCCAATATACCCCAAAGTATTCCGCCCATCACTTTCTTTTGCATTAATACGGTTGTTATTATTATTCCAATTAAAGCCAACAAAGCAGAACAAGTATAGTTAGTCCAGGTTTTAAATGATATTAAAGCAACTAATGTAGCAGGATTATCGACTAATACATGACCTGATTTTAAACCAATAAAACCAATATATAAGCCAATACCAACTGTAACAGCTATTTTTAAAGGCTGTGGAATAGAATTGAAAATAGCTTCTCGAACATTAGTCAATGAAAGAAGAATAAAAATTAGTCCTTCAACAAAAACAGCAGCTAATGCTAATTGCCAAGAACAACCCATTTGTAAAACAACAGTGTAAGCAAAATAAGCATTAAGCCCCATTCCTGCAGACAAAACAAATGGTAGATTTGATAATAACCCCATAAGAAGCGTAGCAATAAAGGAACATATTACTGTGGCTGTAAAAACTGAAGTTTTATCCATACCACAAGCCCCAAGAATCATTGGGTTTACTGCTAAAATATAACCCATTGTCATGAAGGTTGTTATACCAGCAATAACTTCTGTTTTTACGTTTGTTTTATGCTCTTTTAGTTTAAAAAATCTTTCAAGAAATCCAGAATTATTCAATTCTGATTCTGGCAAAACTCCAACACTTTGTTCTTCTTGTTTATTGATGTCTTCCATTTCTCTTTCCTCAATAATCTAGTATATTTTTATTTTATAACAACTACTTTAACTTAGCAAACCCAAACTGATTCATTGTTAATGCTACCCTTACGATTAATGATTATTGTTTAAATATCCCCTTTCTCAAAGGGGAAAGATTGCGTTAGCAATCTAGGGGATTTTTGAGAAGTTTATAAAGCAATAGAAAGTTGAGTCCGAAGACTGTTTGTTTATTAAAAATCTCCCTGTCATGCATAATATGCATGACATCCCTCTTTAACCAAGAGGGTCTTTTTCTTAATGAAAAATAACTACATAAAAAAATACCCCAAGAATTTTCTTGGGGTATTTTTTAAACTAACTTAACCTACAAGTGCAAGTAAGATACCTGCAGCAACAGCTGAACCAATAACGCCGGAAACGTTTGGCCCCATAGCATGCATCAGCAGGAAGTTCTGCTTATCGTATTCCTGACCGACTTTGTTAGAAACACGTGCAGCCATTGGAACTGCAGAAACGCCAGCAGAACCGATAAGTGGGTTAATCTTTTCTTTAGAGAAAAGATTCATAAACTTAGCCATCAGAACACCAGCCGCAGTACCAAAACTGAAAGCTAACAAACCAAGAACTACAATACCACCAGTCTGAAGAGTAAGGAACTTTTCAGCAGAAAGCTTAGAACCAACTGCAAGACCTAATAATATAGTAGTTATGTTACAAAGTTCATTCTGAGCTGTCTTAGATAGTCTTTCAGTAACACCGCATTCTTTTATAATGTTACCAAACATCAAAGCACCGATTAGAGGAGCAGCATCTGGGAGAAGCAAAGCACAAAGAAGAACTATAACCAATGGGAATATAATCTTTTCTGTCTGGCTTACTTCACGAAGCTGTTTCATTTTAATCTTACGTTCTTCATCAGTGGTAAGAGCTTTCATAATAGGAGGCTGAATGATCGGAACCAAAGCCATATAAGAATAAGCTGCAACAGCTATTGAACCTAAATATGGGGTTCCAAGGTGAGAAGCTAAGAATATAGATGTAGGACCATCAGCACCACCAATAATTGCAATTGAAGCACAGTCTTTCATTGTGAAACCCAAACCGGCTTCTGATAAAAGAACAGCTCCAAGAAGAGTACCGAAAATACCAAACTGAGCGGCGCCACCAAGAAGTGCCATTTTGGGATTAGCAATCAACGGACCAAAATCTGTCATTGCCCCAACACCAAAGAATATTAATATTGGGAAAATACCTTCACCATTGGAACCAATACCGAAATTGAAAATCGTATGTAAGAAACCTTCAGTTGCTATATTGGCTACTGGAATATTAGATAGTAATCCACCAAAAGCTATAGGCAACAATAATAAAGGTTCATATTGTTTTTTAATAGCAAGATAAATTAGGAACAAACATACCAAAATCATGATAAGTTGTCCTAGTCCAGTAAAATTATACTTCGATGCTTCTGAAGCAATCTTTACTGTTTCAGTAGCTAAATTCGTTGTTTCTGAAGCAACAAAATTTACAATTTGTGAACCAACTTTAGCTGTACCAGAAGCAACAAAATTAGCAACATCAGAAGAAATTTTTGCTGCTTCTGAAGCTAATCCAGAGGTATCTGAAGCATTATTATAAATATTAAAATAATTATATAAACCAGTTCGATGCCAAAGATTGACAAAGGATGTCCCTAAGTCTAATGAGGCAGAATCCGTAGCAACATTTTGAGTAAGAGTTGCAACAGACTGCGTTAATGTAGCAATATCCATAATTATTTACAACTCCTAATTATCAATTTATTGTTAATATTTCCTGGTCTTTTACTACGGAAGTACCTTTTGTAGCAACAATGGTTCCAACAGTACCTGCAACTGGCGATGGAACATTGATTTCCATTTTCATTGCTTCAACTACAAGAAGGTCTTGGTCTTTCTGAACAGAATCGCCAGGATTTACCAAAAATCTGACAATAGTTCCATTCATAGGAGCAAGAACTTTTGTTCCAGCTCCAGAAGCAGCCGGAGCAACTGCAGTATTAGCATTAAGTTCAGCAGTAGTGAAGTCATAAGTTTTGCCATTAACGGTAGCTTTATTGCCATCTAATTTAACAGCATAAGTTTTACCATTAATAGTAACATTCATACCATTAGAAGCAGTCTTTGCAGCAGAGGCAGCTGGCTTAGCCGGTTCATTCTTTCTGATACCAAGCTTAGCTTCGCCCTTAAGGTAAGTTATACCTTTATCAAGACAAGTTGCTACGATGAAAATATTTTCATCAGTTACTGGCAGACCGTTATCTTCAAGAGTCTTCTTATGAGCAGCAATGCTCTTCTTTGGATTAGCATCGTTAATTTCAAGAACAGTCTTTGTTGTTGGTTCAAGCTTCAACTGTTCTGAAGCAATCTTAACGATTTCTGGATCTGGGGCAACCGGAGTCTTACCAAAATAGCCAAGAACCATCTTGCCGTAACCTTCTGTAATCTTCTTCCAAGGACCGAACATTACATTTGCCATAGCCTGCTGACAATAGAACTGTGATACTGGAGTAACTGAAGTTCCATAACCACCCTTCTTAACTACATTTTCCATTTCAGCAATAAGCAGTGGGAATTTATCTAATGTGCCATTATCTCTCATCATTTGAGTATTGGCTGTTAATGCACCACCTGGCATTGGCGAAAAAATGATAGCTGGGTTAACAGCTCTAGATTCTGGTGGCATCATATAGTCTTTCATGCAATCCATGAAAACTTTTTCAGCTTCATAAATTTTCTTGAGGTCGATTCCCAAATCATAATCTGTTCCCTTAAGAGCATGCCACATTGTAATGATGTCTGGCTGACAAGTTCCACCAGATACTGGTTGCATAGCAAGGTCTAATCCTGTTGCTCCTCCTCTTAAAGCTGCTAAATAAGCGGCTATACCATTACCTGCAGTTTCATGACCATGGAAAACGATGTGCATATCAGCACCAAGCATTTCTCTAGCACGTCTTATTGTTTCTTCAACTTTTGAAGGACAAGAAGTTCCTGAAGCATCTTTGAAACAAAGAGAATCGAAATGTAAACCAGAATCAAGAATCTGGCGAAGAACTCTCATGTAAAAATCAGGAGTATGAGCGTCGCTTCCTTCACAACCAGGAGGAAGTTCCATCATAGTAATTGTAGCCTGATGTTTTAAACCTGCATTAACAATACACTGACCACTATATTTAATATTGTTAATATCATTTAAAGCGTCAAAATTTCTAATTGTTGTAGTACTATGTTTCTTAAACATTTTAGCGTGAAGATCAATAACTTCACTGCTTTGAGAATCAAGACCAACAACATTTACACCACGAGCAAGAGTTTGAAGTTCGACATCAGGACCAACAGTCTTTCTGAAGGTATCCATCATATCGAAAGCATCTTCATTACAATAAAAGTATAATGATTGGAATCTTGCACCGCCGCCAAATTCAAAATATTTTATACCAGCTTCTTTTGCAGCTGCAACAGCCGGCATAAAATCCTTTGTCAAAACACGAGCTCCAAATACAGACTGGAAACCATCACGAAATGATGTATCCATAACTTTAATTAATTTTTTTGCCATTTTTATTATTCACCTCATGCATTAGCTTTAACAATAGCAATAGCTGCGGCAATTTCTTCCATTTCGGTTGAGTTACCAGTTGTTACAGGTAGAGCCGGAGCAGGTTTAGGTTGCGGGAAATACTTTAAGAAAGTTTCAGAAGTGAGAACCTTTGAAGTTAGGTTCATAACCAAAATCATTATGATCAAGAATGTAAAAACTACAAACATTCCTATGAACATAATAATTACAGAGTTTAAAAACATCGTTTTACTCCTGTAAATTATTATAATTTAGGTTAAAAAACTGCCTAAATTAATTAGGGAGATTGTAACATAATTCACAAGCAAATTCAACTTTATTAGATTTAAGATTTAAGATTTAAGACATAAGTTACAAGTTTCAAGTTAAAAGTTATAAGATAAAAAAAAGATACAGTTCGAATTGTTCAAGTTGCTCAAAGATTTAAAGTGTTCCCTGGATACGATTCTCAATTCTTAACTCTCAGCTTTGCGTTTTCACCTATCACTTACCACTTATCACTTATCACTTACCACCAACAACCACTTCTCTCATCTCTCATCTCTCATCTCTCATCTCTTACCACCTATCACCAAATGTTCACCTTACTACGGCCCAAATTTTATAAATAATAATTTATACAATTTCACAATTTGTGGATAACTATAGGTTTTTATAAATAAATATTTATTTTTTAAATTTTATCAAATAAAACCCTTATAAAATCAGAATAGCCAATTTATAAATAAATCTTTATTTATAAATTGGCTATTCTGAACCCGATTTTATGTTATTATTTTCACAAAGTGAGGATCTTTAAACCTATCTTCATAAAACTATAACCTATTTCACAAACTTTTCGGTAGTTTTTTGACAAAAAAAATGAGCCAAAAGGCTCTCTTCTTCATATTTTCACATAAACCAGACAAGGCTTATGAGACAAAAGCTTAGATACCCAAATTACAGGCTCAAAGCTTTTAAAACCTAGATTATTCCTCACTTTCCTTAGAATTCCACTTTATCCTTAACCAGGACGCGCCCTAGAAAACCTTGATAAACACCCTTTAAACCAGCAATTCTATACTCAAAACCACTTAATAATTAGAATAATATGCACTATAGTTATTATTTATATAAGGTCTGAAAGCATATTTTGCGCTATTAGAACTACTAACATCTTTACTGCTAGGTTCTTCACTACTTACAGAACTATTATTAGTTGCCGGAGGAGCCTGGGGAGTTACTTCTGCTTTCAGCATTCTGTCATCTTTCTGAGGATTCTTTTCGGTTCTGCGAATAAGCTGTCCAATAAACTTATTCAACCGAACCATACTGGCTGATCTTTTAGCAGAAGCGACATTTAATGTCTTGTTGTTAGCATCATAGGAATGCAGTCTCTTGATCCTTGCCATTTTCTGGACAGCTTCAGCAAACATTGATTTTGTTTCTGGTTCTGTCTTTTTAATCATTACAACCGGTTTTGCATCAGAAGCATTCATTTCAGGAGCTTCTTCTTTAACTTCAACAACTGCTTTTTCTTCAACAGGTTGAGGTTCTATGTTGGTTACCGGAGCGGCAGGTGCTTCAATAGGCTTAGCTTCAACATATTCTTCTTCTTTGTGTTCAGCCTTTTTAACACTCTTAACAATAACAGGTTTCTTAACCTGAACTTTATTTTCAGCCTTAATAGGCTTAATAGTCTTTACTTCATCATTATTAGATGAAGCTTTTTTTCCAATAACAATCTTAGGAGCATTCTTGTCAGCCATAATAACAAGTTTGCCGTTTGCATCTCTTACAAAAACGAGAGGTGCAGAAAACCAATCCCATTCAGGTGGACATACATTGTCTTCTTCTTTAACTATCTTCTTAGAAACTTTTCTAACCTTAGAAGCTTTCTTTACTTCTGCTTTTGTTTCTTTTTCAGCAACTGGCTTATTTACTTCAAGCTTAGCAGAAGTCTTCTGAACAGGACTATTAACATTTTCTTTCTTAGCTGAAGCAATTACCATAGGTTTTTCAGCAGGTTTAGCTTCAAATTTTGAAGAAGAGGAAGCTTCCGCAGCAACTTTTGCTGGTTTTGAAACTTCTTTCTTTTCTACGGGTTTAACTTCTTGTTTCTTTTCAGAAACTTTCTTTTCGGATGAATTATCTTTCTTAACCTGAGGAACTGCTGCAGGGCTAGAAGAAGATTCTTTTTCCACTATCTTTGCAGAAGCAATTAGATTATTAGCTGGTTTTGGTTCATTGCCTTTGATAGAAAAATCATCATCAGCATCAGCTTCGAAATCATCATCTTCATCTGAATCAGAGGCTTTTTCCTGATTCATAACAGAATTAAGAAGTAGTGAAGGAGGAGTAGAAGGCGACAAAGTTGCTTTTTCTTCTGTATCAGGAACTTGTTTAACAACTGGAGCTGGAGCTACATCTGTTTCTTTAACACTTTCGTTTTTATTAGAAGCTTCTGAAACAGAATTAGCTTTAACTTCATTTGAAGAGACCACAGCCTTTTCTTTTTTTGATTCAGCCTGTTTTACAACTTTTTTGCTAGCACTAGTAGTATTTGTTTCGCCATTAGATTTGTTTGCAGATGCCATCATTACAGAAGGTGGTAAAGATGGGGCTTCTAAAGCATAGACTTCTTTACTGCAAGATAAAGAACCTGAAACAACAGCTGTATAGAACAACAACATCCCCAGATTCTTTGATAAACTAAAACCCTTTGATGGCTTAACAAATCTCATAAAAACACCTTCGTTATTTTTGAGTGTATATCAAGCTAACCAATCTTTTAAAAGATTCTGTCAGCTTGATATTTCAACCTACTAGTTATAAAACAATAAATTTTTACACTCTAAAAATAACTATTCTTGAAGAAATTACAAATTATTTTTTGCAACGTTCAAGATATTCGCCTGTACGAGTGTCAACCTTTATTGTTTCGCCTGCTTCAATAAACATTGGAACAGTTACAACATGCCCACCTTCGCAAGTTACGGGTTTATTACCACCGCTAGCAGTATTACCCTTAACATTCGGCGGAGCTTCGATAACCTTAAGTTCTACTGATGGAGGAAGTTCAGCACCAATAGCTTTACCTTCATATAACTTAACGTAGATTTCCATCTGTTCTTTTAGGAATTTAGCTTGTTCTCCCAAAAGATCAAGTTCCATTTCCATCTGTTCATATGTTTCCATATCCATGAAATGGAGGAAATTTTCGTCAGAATACAAGAACTGCATCAACTTTGTTTCTACAGAAGCTTCATCAACTTTTTCAGTAGTCTGATAGCGCTGTATAAAAGTAGAACCTGTTTTAAGGTTTCTTAGCTTAGCCTGTGCCAAAGCACGCCAGTTTCCTGGGCGGATAAATTCGATATCGACAACCTGACAAAGGTCACCATTATAAAGAATTATCATACCCCTACGTAAATCGTTAACTACAATAGCCATTTAAACATCTCCCTGGCTTAGATTTCTTTTCGGCAAAGTATAGCATATTTCAAACTATAAGCAAAAAAAAATTTAATTATTTAGATTCTTTTTTTATGTTTTTCACCCAATAGCTCTTTTGTTTGTTTTATGATTATATTATCATTTATAAAATAAAAATATTCAATGTCTCTTTTATATTAAAATCATTTATCATTTTATTAATAATTCATATTCTATTATCATTTTTACAATAATCAATAACAATCACCTGAGCAATTATCATTATATAGATAATTGCAACATAAATATTGTTTCTTATCATATTTTAGATAGTTAATATTGTTCGTTTTATTTTTAGAGGCGGTATGAAAACTAGAAATTTGATGAAAATCAGTATTTATTTGTTTATAAGCCTACCCACTGTCATAAACGTATAGCTTTCAGGGCTAAGGCCCATACGCTATACTTTTTATGACAAATGTGTAGGCAATCAGCACTATCTAATGTGGAGGCCTTAGGGCAACACACCCACCACCAACCACTTACCACGCCTCTGTCTGCTCTATTGCTCTGCCGCTCTCAATTCTCATTTCTCAACTTTTTAAAAGCGGACAGTAGCTTGCTCAACCTTATTCTCCTCCGCGGTCTCTTATGATTTCTGCCTTCGAATAAGCTTTGAGAGAACGAGCCTTGTGCGGAGAATAGAGGTCTCGCGTCTGCTGTCCGCTCTATCGCTCTAAGCTCTCAACTCTCATTTCTTCAATCTTCCCTCTTCAATCTT
>JAFPZP010000019.1 GCA_017417215.1 Candidatus Rifleibacteriota bacterium
GAACTGCACCCCAAATTTCTGTCCAAAATTTGGGGTGCAGTTCAACTTGGGGGAGGATCTTAGTAGGAGATTCTATACCTAGGGCAACAAGTTGCCCTAGGTTATTAAAGTAGCGACTTCCAGTCGCTTTTATAGTAAGTATCCTGAGAACCCTACAATTTTTTCCCTCTTGACTCAAAAAAAATAAGCAATTAGAATAATTCCCGATTTTATAAAGGAAAATAAGCTTGTGACATACGTTGAAGTTGCATTTGCTAACCCTATAGCAAACGGGGTTTTAACATATCATATAAGTGAAGAACGGGAAGTTCCTCCTATAGGGGCTAGAGTTGTAGTTCCGATTCAGCATAGACAGCTGGTTGGCTATGTAACTAGAATCCACAACGAAACACCTAGCTTTAAAACAGTTGAATTAGGCGAAGTTTTAGACCCTACCCCGCTGATTTCGCAGCAAATGTTCCAGTTAGCTGAAAAAATAGCTTATTCCTGCGTCTGTAATATTGGTGAAGTACTGAATACAATGCTTCCAGCAGGAATCAAGCAGCACATCGTAAGACAGATCAGAAGCCTTCCAGAAGCTTTAAAAGAAGAAAAGCCAACTGATGGGCTTAAATACCTTATTGAATTAGGAGATTGGGCGAATTACGCTACTTTCTGCAAAAATTTCAACGTAAAGAACACAGTGATTAATTCCTGGTTAAACAGTGGTTATATAGAAATAGAGCATTGTTTAACAGAGGCTCAGGGGCCTAGAATCATTAAAGTTTTGAAGCTTAATAACGAAAAACCGATCGAGCTTGCCAAGCTTACACCTAAAGAAAAGCTTGTAATGGAAGCCATGATGACCTGCAACACTGCCCCAACTGCTGCACTTTTAGCGAAAAAAGCCAATGTCAGCAGTGCTCCTGTAAACCAGTTAAAGAAAAAGGGCTATTTAATAGAAACAGATGAAAGAGTTATTAGACAGGCTACCAATCAAGAGTATTACAAAAGTAATGCAGCACCGATTCCGGACTTAAACGACGAACAGAAAAATGTTCTCGACGGAATCAGGAACGCATATAACACAGATAAAAAGCCAGTTTTAGTAAGGGGTGTAACCTGCTCAGGCAAAACAGAAGTCTATCTCAGATGGGTTGCAGAAATCATTTTACAGAATCGCTCTGCTATAGTTTTGGTTCCAGAAATTTCTCTGACCCCTCAAATGATGAAGAGATTCATAGATAGATTCGGTGAAAGAGTTGCGATTTTACACTCAAAACTTTCTGACGGGGAACGTTTCGACCAGTGGGAAAGCATAAGACGCGGATTATGCCCTGTAGTTGTAGGAGCACGTTCTGCAGTTTTCGCTCCCCTACCCAATCTTGGCACAATAATCTTAGATGAAGAAGGCGAACCTACTTTTAAGCAGGCCGATTCTCCAAGATATCATGCCAGAGAAGTAGCAGCGATGCGATGTAAGCTTGAAAACGCTCTGCTAGTTATGGGTTCAGCAACACCAACCATTGACTCTTATCAAAACTGCCTTAATAGCAATTATCACCTTTATGAAATGAATAACAGGGTCAGCAACCGCCAGCCGCCAAAAGTTCAGATTGTTGATATGCGAAAAGAGCTTGTTACAAAGAAACAGCGTTCAATGTTTTCAGAGGCTTTGACTGCGGCAATAGCAAAGACTCTTGCCGACAAGAAGCAAGCTATTCTTTATTTAAACCGCAGAGGCTACTCTACTTTTGTTCTTTGTGCGGAATGCGGTGAAGCTGTTAAATGCTCTAAGTGCAATGTTTCAATGGCTTACCATACTGGTAGCAACATTCTTAGATGCCATTACTGCGGAGAGCTTCAAGAAGTGCCGAAAGTCTGCCCTAAATGCCAAAGCAAAAAGATAAAGTTTTTTGGTGCAGGAACCCAGCTTATAGAGGCTCAAGCGAAAGCATATTTCCCTAAAGCAAGAATACAAAGACTTGATTCTGATGTTGTCACAACAAAAGGCAGCATGGAAGCAATTTTAGATTCTTTTGGGAAAGGTGACATAGACATTCTAGTAGGCACTCAGATGGTTGCAAAAGGCTTAGACTTTCCTAATGTAACCCTTGTTGGAATTATTGCAGCCGATAATCTGCTTAGACTACCTGATTTCAGAGCTTCAGAAAGGAATTTTTCACTGTTAGCACAGGTTGCAGGTCGTTCTGGAAGAGGCGATATGCCAGGAAATGTGGTTTTGCAAACATACTGTCCCGAACACCATTCGATACAACATGCATTAACAGAAGATTTTCACGGTTTTTACGTAGAAGAAGCAAAACTAAGAAAAGAAGCATTGTTCCCGCCTTTTATAGAACTTGCTCATTTTATCATTTCGAGCCCCAATCGCGACAAAGCCATGAATACTGCTCAGCAACTTTATGACTTGTTTGCCAAACATCCATCTGTTGAAAGCAAATATCTATTTGGTCCTGCTCCAGCGGCTTTAGAGCAAATAAACAAAAGATTCAGATTTCAGGTAATGCTGAAGATGGCTAACTTAGAAGAACTGATTAAAACCGTCAAAGAAGTCACGGACTCGCTGAAGAAACCATCTGATACGAGACTAAATATAGACATCAATCCATATTTTATGATGTGAACTCAAAGAGCAACAGAGCTTGGAGCAAAGAGCCAAGGGAATTGTTTTAGCATATGGAAGTCTGCCCTTTTTCTGAAGATGCTGCTCTTTTTCTGAAGATGCTGCTCTTAAATACCCTCTTTAGTAAAGAGGGGTGTCAGCCTTAGCTTACGGGGAGATTTTTAATAACAAAACAGTCTTCGGACTTAACTTTGTAATGCTTAATAAAATACTCAAAAATCCCCTTGGCTGCTAAAGCAGCCTTTCCCCTTTAAGAAAGGGGATATTTAGAACAAAAACTACAATAAAAACCCTAGCTTTAGCTAGCTTACTAAAATGTTGCATAGCAAAAAACTATGTGATATTATTCACAACAAATCATAGATTTATATATTCACAGCTTGGAGTTATTATGAAATACAGAATACTTCACTACGGTGAAGAACCTTTGAAAAAGGTTTCTGAACCAGTCAAAGTAATAGATAATGATATTAAAGTATTAATCAAAGACATGTTCGAAACAATGTATGCAGCAAACGGAGTAGGATTAGCCGCACCACAGATTGGCAAAAATATCAGAGTAGTAGTCATTGATTGTGGTGATGACCCTATAGCAATGATAAATCCAAGCATAACCAAAATGAGCGGGAAAGAAACTGGTCCTGAAGGTTGTTTATCATTTCCTGGTCTAAGTGAAAATGTTCAGCGTGCAACAAAGGTTATAGCAGAATATACTGACCCAGAAGATGGAGAAGTTTATGAAATAGAAGCTGAAGGTCTCTTAGCTAGAGCAATTCAGCACGAAACCGACCATCTTGACGGTGTTGTTTTTGTAGACAGAATGTCAAAAGCTCGCAGACTTCAGATTAGAAATGAATTAGAAATAATAAAACAAGGCGGAACTCTCGCTGAAGAAGAGGAAGAAGATTCACCAATCGAGGCCCAATAAAATGAGCGAAAAACCAGTAAAGCCCTATAAAGTAGTGTTCATGGGCAGTCCGGATTTTTCTGTTCCATGTTTGAAGACACTTTTTGAATCACCTGATTTTGAAATAAAAGCAGTTTATTCTATGCCTGACAAACCGAAAGGCAGAGGGAAGGCATTAAGTCCCACTCCAGTGAAAGCTTTTGCCTTAGAACATGGCATTCCAGTCAGAACGCCTGCTAGTTTCAAGAAAGAACCAGAAGAAATCGAAGTTCTTCGCTCTTTTGAACCGGATTATTTAGTAGTTGTAGCCTATGGCCTTATTCTTTCACAGAAAGTATTGGATATTCCGACTATAGCAGCAGTAAACCTTCATGCTTCATTGCTTCCAAGCTTTAGAGGTTCATCTCCAATGCAGTATGCTATTCTTAACGGTTTAAAGGAAACAGGCAATACTGTTATGCTGATGAGCAAAGGCATGGACGAAGGCGACATGCTTGCTACAAATCGCATAAAAATAGAAGAAGAGGATGACCTCGAAGCTGTTCACGACAAGCTTTCTGCAAGTGGAGCACCTTTACTGTTGCAAACATTGATTGATTATGCAGAAGGCAAGATAAAGCCTATTCCACAAGACCACAGTAAAGCAACTTATACAGCTAAAATTACAACTGATACAGCTAAAATAGACTGGAACAAACCAGCTAACGAAATAAGAAACCTGATTTATGCTATGAGTCCCTTCCCTGGAGCTTGGTTTGAATGTGATAATAACAACAGAATCAAAGTTTTCAGAGCAAGAACAGTTAATTGTGAGGAAAAGAAAAAACCCGGCGTAGTCATTTCTTGCTGTTCTCAAAAAGGTCTAATAATATCCTGCGGAAATTCTACAGCCATTGAATTGTTAGAACTTCAGCGCCCTGGTAAAAACAGAATGAACGAACAATGTTTTTTATGCGGCTGTTCTTCTTTAAAATTAAAGGAGTAATCTAGTGAATACAAAACTGATTCCACCCCAAGCTACAGTAAAAAGATTATCAATTTATTTAAGATTTTTAAATTCTTTAGGCAAAGATATAAAAATGGTTTCCTCACAAGAGTTAGCCAAGAAACTTGCTTTAAATCCAGCTCAGGTTCGAAAAGACTTAGCATATTTTGGTGATTTTGGCAAAAGAGGAGTTGGTTACTCTGTAAAAAAGCTTAAAGAACAGATTAACAAGATTCTCGGTCTTCACAAAACACGCAATGTTGGTATTGTCGGTATTGGTCGCCTAGGTATGGCCCTTGCTTGCTATCCAGGTTTTGAAAAGAAAAACTTCAAAGTTTGTGCACTTTTCGATAAAGTGCCAAAAGCTTTAAGTCCTAAAATAGGTGAAGCTACTGAAATATTAGACATTACGCATTTGCCTAAGGTAGTTAAAGACAAAGATATCGAAATATTGATTTTAACAGTTCCTGTTGAAGCTATAAAAGAAATAAGTGATATGGTAATGACTTCTGGAGTTAAAGCTGTATTGAATTTTGCTCCATTCAAGCTTTTGTCAACAGAAGACGTTCATGTTCACAATGTCGATTTATCTACGGAACTTGAATTTTTGAGTTACAGCCTTAATTTAAAAGATAGTCCAAAAGAAGACCCAGCAGAAGAATTATACGGAATACCTACACAACTGCTGTGAGAGCAAATCAAAGCTTTGCTGAAAAAAGGCTTGGATATCCAAGCCTTTTTTTATTTTCAATTCCCAATTCTCATCTAACCATTCAGCAAAAAGCTTCTCAAAAATCCCCCAGTCACCGATTGCTACGCAATCAGCCCCTTCAGTCTCGCTTACGCTCGCCAGCTTCCCCGCTTTGCGGGGCAGCATCAGCATAACATCCCCTTTTAAAAAAGGGGGTCTATTTATCAATTCTATTTATATGCTATCGCTAAAGGTGGTTTACTATTATTCGGTCACCCCTTCGATTACGCAATGCTTTGCATTGCTCCCCCCTCAGTCAGCAAGCTGACAGCTCCCCCAATAGCTTAGGCTTTGGGGGAGCATCTTCAAAAAGGAATCTCAAGTAAGAGCTTTAAGAGAATATCCCTCTCTGAGCTCTGAGCTCTGAGCTCTGTGCTCTTATTCTCTATAAACTATCGTACTTGGCTTTGAGAGCACGAATATCTTGCCACATCTGCCAGTTAGGACTACCTTTTTCGCGACTTTCACTGCGTATCAAATATGATGGGTGATACATAGCAAAAGTTGGTATTCCAAAAATTGAATCAAACCATTGTCCGCGTATTCTGGTAATTCCTGGAATAGATGGGCTAATAACATAGTGAGCAGAAATATTTCCTAAGCACCCAATGAGTTTAGGTTTAATCAAAGCTAGTTGTCTCTGCAAAAAAGGAGTGCAGACTTTCATTTCAGCTAAATTCGGGTCACGATTATTAGGTGGTCTGCATTTCAAAATATTGCAGATATAAAGTTCTTCCTTTTTAAAGCCTGCAGCAGCTAAAATCTTGTCTAAGTGCTTACCAGCTTTTCCAACAAAAGGAATACCCTGAATATCTTCATCTGCTCCGGGTGCTTCACCAATTAACACAAGCTTTGCATGTTCATTTCCAACACCAGGAACAACATTTTTACGAGTTTTGCATAGTCCGCACTGCTGACAAACACTAATATCCTTTCGAATCTGATCAAAACTGTCGTTTTCGAAGCCCTGTATAGGAGTCAGAACGTTAACAGTTTTGGTCTGTGTTTGTTGGGGCTTTGCAACTGTTTTTGTTTGAGTTGTTAGAGTAGTTGGAATTGTCTTAGAAACAGAAGCAGAAATAGGAACAGGGGGTTTTGCCAAAGCTAATTCTTCTTTTCCTAAGGCAATTAAATCTATGTCTTGTTCAGGAACAGAGAGTTCTATTTCGTAGCTATCGCCATTTTCCGGCATAGATAGCAAGCTAATCAAGTCTACAGCATCGATTTCATTTGATTCTGTGGAACTGCTCTTTCTAGCCATTATTTTTTCTTAGCTTTCTTGTCGTCTTTAGCTTTTTGCTTTTTGGCTTTATTGTCTGGTAAAGTTTTCTGAACTCTATAAGCATTGGTTACGCCAACAAGTTTAGAAATAGAGTATAAAAGCTCTCTAAGCATTACAGAGTCTTTTACTTCAATGATAAAATCAAGAATACCCACTCTCTGTTTTGTAGTTTTACAAGAAGCAGAAATGATATTTATTCCGAAATTAGCGATAACACTGGTTACAGAATTGATCATACCTCTTTGAGCAAAGGTTTCAACTCTGATTTTAACCTTGTAATCATCAGAAGTTCCAAGTATTTCGTCTTCTATGCCTAAATCCCAGCGAACATCTATAAGACGATCTGTTTCGTTTTCTAGATTTTTGGCATTGGGGCAGTCTCTTCGATGAATTGTAACTCCACGCCCTCTAGTAATATAACCGATAATATCATCACCAGGAATGGGGCTACAGCATCTTGATATCTTAATCAAAGCTCCGTCTAAGCCACCACAAATAATGCGAGGCCCTTTAGCAGCTTTTGCTTTTTCCTTAATCTTCTTGGCATTCTTGGCTGCAATCTGTTTTTCCTGTTGCTGTTTTGCAAGGTCAGGGAAAAGTTTGCCAACAATCTGTTGAGATTTAAGCTCATCAGCTCCGATAGCAGCATAGAAATCATCTAAAGAAGAAAAGCCTATTTCGTCTTTTACTTTATTGGCAAAAGCAGGTGTATGGAAAGTTTTTTCAGTTTCTCTGTCTCCACCTAGTCTTTGGAATGCTTCCAAAAACTCTCTTTCGCCTTGAAGAATGTATTCGTCTTTATTATCTTTCTTCAGCCAAGCTCTGATTTTGCGTTTTGTACTGGTGCTACCTACAATCTTTAGCCAGTCTTTTTTTGGACCTCTCTGGTTTTTGTTTGTAGTAATAGAAACACAGTCGCCATTTTCCAGCTTATAGCTAAGAGGAACTATCTTACCGTTAACTATTGCACCAGAACATTTTTCACCGATATTTGTATGTATTGAATAAGCAAAATCTATAGGTGTGCTTCCTTTGGGAAGTTCTTTAACATCGCCTCTTGGAGTAAACACATAGACAAGAGATTCAAACATATCTACTTTGACGTTTTCCATAAATTCGGAATCGTCTTTAATATCTTGGCTACTGTCTATAATGTTACGCAAGAAAGAAAGCTTTTCTTTATAATCCAGAGTATTACCGTTTCCGCCAGATTCTTTATAATCCCAGTGAGCAGCGATACCTTCTTCGGCAACCTGATGCATTTCGTAGGTTCTGATTTGAACTTCAAGGGGTTTCCCATTAAAAAGAACTGTTGTATGCAAAGACTGATACATATTGGCCTTTGGAACAGCAATGTAGTCTTTGAAACGACCTGGGATAGGTTTCCAATATTTATGAACCATACCCAAAGCGGCATAACAGTCTTTAACTGATTCAGTCAGAATTCTAATTCCCAAGAAATCAAAAAGCCCATCTATAGTAGTATTGTATTTCAAAGCTTTGTTATAAATAGAATAAGCCTGTTTTGGACGCCCTGATACTGTTGTATTCAAGACATCTACTTCTTGGAGCCTTTCTCTGATCTGAGCCATAGCTGCATTAAGATTGGCTTCACTTTCCAAATCAGAATTTTTGATAAATTCTTCTATTTCAGCAGCTTTTTCTGGTTGAAGAATTCTAAAGCATCTTTCTTCTAATTCAGACTTAATCTTATAAATACCTAGTCTATGAGCCAATGGAGCATATATTTCCAAAGTTTCTCTAGCTGTGCTTTTCTGTTTATTTAAAGGTTTATATTGAATTGTTCTAATATTATGAAGTCTATCTGCAAGTTTTATAAGAATAACTCTCAAATCCTTGGTCATAGCAAGGAGCATTTTTCTAAAACTTGCTGCTTGTGCAGCAGAAGGAGAAGTAAAAAAGCACTTATTCAGTTTTGTAACCCCATCAACAATGCGGGCTACACTAGGACCAAATCTAGATTCAATGTCTTTTTCTGTGACAGGAGTATCTTCGACTACATCGTGAAGTAATGCAGAACAAATAGAACTAACATCTAGTTTAAGTTCTGAAGCCACAATTAAAGCAACACTTTCTGGATGAAGGAAAAATGGTTCCCCAGAATCTCTATATTGCCCTTTATGGCATTCTTCAGCGAAATGATAAGCCTTTTCTATTCTAGAAAGGTCTGCATCAGGGTTATATGACTTAACGGCCTCAAAAATCTGTTGTAGAGAAATAGCTACCACCTGCTGCTTTCCGTAGTTTAAGAAGCAAAAGAATTAATTGCTTCTTCTAAAGTATTATAAACCTTGAAATGATGAGTAAACTGAGTAATCAAAAATACTCTATGCATCTTTTCACTTAAATTAATAAGACGCAAATCACCGTTATTGGCTCTGGTTTGTTTAATACCATGAACAAGAACGCCCATACCAGCAGAACTCATATATTTGAGACCAATAAGGTCTATAATTATATTATAATGACCTTGTTCACATTCTGCGTCAATCTGTTCCCGAAGTTGAGTTGAATTTTCAAAAGTTATTTCGCCTTCAATAGATATTATTGATACATTATTTTCGAATTTGCAACTTATGCTAAGACTCATGAAATCACTCCAAAAACTGTTGGCTTTGTCTAAAATGCTACCACTCTTTTAATAAGTGGTCAATTTTTTCATTAGTAATACATAGATAAAAAAATTGTATTTGAAATGCTGTATTATTGAAGTTTACTAAGAAACTATGATAAAATTAATTATATGAAGAGCAAGCAAACAGAATCCACATATATTCCTATATTTTTCTTATGCCTTTGTTTGGCATTCCTATGCTACGGCTGTCTTGGCTTAGGCGGCCACGGCGGAGGCGGAGGCAACGGGGTTTCAGTCAACCCTAATTCTTCACTTTCGATTTCAGGAAAAGCTTATTTTTACGAACGTCAACTTTATGGCAACATTCCTATAGTAGTTAAAAATATGCTAAAAGAAACTGTAGCAGTGACAACTACAGACTCTAGTGGGAACTATGCTTTCAGCAATTTGCAACCCGGTGTCTATTATGTTTCAGCAACAACAGGTGAAAGCGAAGTTACTTTCGCAAACATGATTCAGGTAACGAATCAAGGTGCCACAGAAATCAGTCCAACTGCTCTTTTATGCATAAAAAATATAGTTATAGATGAAATAGGTTCTGATTCTTTCCATATAGAGTTCGATACAAATCGTTCCTGTCGTGCCACATTAGAGTATGGACCAGCAGGCGGTTATATCAGAAGCAAAACAATTGGCCAAGCTGGACAAACCCATCATGAAACCACTTTAACAGGTTTAAATCTTCTAACCGAATATGAAGTCACTATCTATATGACAGGTGATGATGGTCAGGAATTTGTATTAAATGGTTTAACTGCAAAAACCATAGGTTTAGCCGGTTGTAATAATTTGGCAGTAAACATCAATAATGGTGCTTATGAAACATCTGAACAGTCTGTAACATTAAACTTATATGCTGAAAACTGCAAGCAAATGAAAATTAGCGAAAGCTATACCT
The DNA here is from genome assembly GCA_017417215.1 of Candidatus Rifleibacteriota bacterium. Classification (GTDB taxonomy): domain Bacteria; phylum Muiribacteriota; class Ozemobacteria; order Ozemobacterales; family Ozemobacteraceae; genus RUG334. The sequence goes on from JAFPZP010000019.1 coordinate 10,106, forward strand.
TAGATGACGCTTCTTGGATAAACTACTCTGAAAGCTATAGATATACATTTAACAACAAGTCTTCTGGTATAAAGAGAGTTTACGTTCAATTCATGAATGAAAACGGAACCATATCTCCTATAGAATCTGATTCTATAATTTACTCTTCTACAGGCTATATTGGCATTTGGATAAATGATGGTGAAGCAATTACCAATAAATATAATGCAGAAATCAAAGCGATTTATCCAAACGCTGTTCAAATGATGATTTCAGAAAATGCTAATTTTTCAAACGCCTTTTGGGAAAGCTATATTTCAACTAGAAAATGGACATTCAGCAATGAAGAAGGGTTAAAAACAATCTATTGTAAATTCAAGGGTGGAAGAGCAAATCCGGATGAAGTATTTACAGCTTCTATAATGTATGATGCAACTCCACCTAAAGTAGAAATAATAATAAACGATGGGAAAACTTATACATCGTCTACTACAGTTCAATTAGATTTCACATACACAAATATTCCTTCACAAATGAAATTATCTAATTCTGAAGATTTTTCTTCTGCGCAAGAATGGATACCCTTTAAAACATCTATTACCTGGGATCTTCTTTCCGGCGATGGGAATAAAACTGTTTTTGGTATGTTTAAAGATGCAGCAGGTAATGAATATGGACCAGTCACTTGTGGAATCATAGTAGACACAACTGTTCCTACTGGTAATACAATTTCTGTAAGAGAAACAGATAGTTCATCTTCACCAGAAATTACAGAAACCTTGATTGATGATCTTCCAAGGTATTTGCATTTTTCTGTTTCAGATTCATCAACTTACAAAGCTTATTATACAATTACTGTTGCAACGACAACTGTTCCACCAAGAGAAGACTTTTTAGAAGTTTTTTCTCCGTTCAATCCTGTAGAATTGACAACCAGCAATCTAAGATTAGGAAATAACAAATTATGGTGTTATTTTGCAGATGAAGCAGGGAACTTAGGTTCGGTACAATCTGCCGTAGTAAGAGTTGATGGACCAGAAATAATTCTTTCTCCAGCAACAGTGACTCTTATATCAGAACAAGAGCAAGAATTTACTTATACTTTAAATAATATTGCTACAGAAAGCGTTGGCATAATTAAATGGTCTGTTGCCAGTGGTTCAGGAACAATTACTTCAACAGGTCTTTATGTCGCCCCATCACCACTTTATGACCCACAAACAGTAATCATTAGAGGGACTTCCTCTTCTATACCTACTTTATATGGTATTGCCACAATAAGCTTAGAAACAAGCACAGAAATAACCTATTTACAGACGAATGGCAGTTATACTAAAGAGCCTCTCGCCAAACAAATAAGTCCAGGAGAAACTGTTACCTACAACATTTACACACTTCATTCACCAAATGGCATCAAGTTTACTTCCGCACCAACAATTGGTGAAGCAGTAATCAGTAATCCAGTAACAACAGAATACGGAAGTATAGCGACGATAACCTATACAGCTCCAGACACACTAATAAGCTTTACTACAGTAACAATGAGCTTCTGTTCAAAAGATGAGGAATCTGTTACAGGCAAAGTATCTTGTACAATATCTAATGGTGCCAATATTACCTTAACACCTTCATCATATATTAGCCAACGAAACACTCCAGTTACTGTAGAAGCCAAAGTAACAAATACAGATTCCAATACTATTGACTGGAGCATAAGTCCAATAAATTCAGGAAGCTTCTCGCCATCATCTACATTAATAAATACAACAACGACTTATCCTAATCACATAATAACATTCTATCCATCAACACCGGCAAAGATTACTCAAGCTTCTATCACGGCAACGATTGGTGAAGCAAGCAAATCTGTAAAACTGTCAGTTTATCCTCCATTATCTATTGCTATTGACCCAATAGCTACAGATGCTATGCCTATAGCTGAAACAATGACTTTTAGTGTTAATTCATTTGAATATATGGTAGATGGAACCAGTGAAGATTTAACCTGGGAATTTAAAAATGCTAATGCAGCAGATTTTATGCCTGCTGATGGCAAACAGTATGCAGATAGAGGAACACTAACTATTTTCAATAACAATACTGTTAATTACAAAAGACCACCAAAACTACCTAGTTCTATGGATGACTCAGCTTCTGATACTATTCTAATCAGAGCAACTTCTGTAGCAGACCCCTTTGCTTCAAGCACTGCTATAGTAAGATTAGCAGAACCAGTAGTAGTACAATTATTTGAAAATGTTGAAAAGACACAAAAGGCAGTGAGTGCTGCCACAGTCATAGAAGTTGGCAGTCTGCAATTCTATGCGAGTGTAACTCCTGAAGTAATAGGAAATACTTCTGTAACTTGGACTGTCAACGGAGTTACCAACTCTGATACCTATGGAAGCATAGACAGTAACGGTAAATATACAGCCCCAAGTTCTTTTGATACAAACAAAGTAACAATTAGAGCAACTTCAAACTACGACCCATCTGCTTATGCTGAAGTTGAGGTAAGTTTAAGCGAATTCTGGGTTCCAAAACGCGACAATATGGTTGACACTACTACTGGTGAACCTATGCCAATAAGCAAAGTTTTTGTCGACCCAAGAACTCAAATGGGAAAAGAATTAATTGTTTACGCTGGAACAAGTGCTGAAAACAAATTCGGCTATTACGGTCTGTGGGTTGCAACTTTCTCAGATGCAATCGGAGATACATCAGGTGGTTATTGGACTGGAGTTAACGGTCTATTCGCTACAACAAGAACTCCACAGTTAAAATTACTTATTTATGATATAACCATGGATTCAGATGGAGATATATACGCAAGTACAGGTAATGGTCTTTATTATATTCCACCCTATGGTTCCAATGAAGCAGCTATAAGACTGAATGGTGATCAACCAACAGAGCCTTTAGTTTCTATAGACACAGTAATAATAGGTGAGAAAAAACATATTTTAGCAGGTGGAAACCAAGGTGTCTACGAAATTATCCTATCTAATAAGACAATGATTGAATCATGCGAATTGTTGATTTTCACTCAACAAAAATACAAAGTCCTTCAAACTAGAGATGGAGAAGTCAAAGTAGGCGAAGATGCTTCTGGAACAGCAATAATGGAGCCTCGTTCAAAAACTGCCTTTTCTTTTGAATCCACGGACAATCCTATTCAATCATTTGTTCGTTCTGTAAGGTTTGACAATCTTAATCGTTCATTGTATTTCGGAACTTCTTCTAGCCAAGTTTTCCATTGTCCTAGTCTCGCAAGCAATATGGACTTTAATAGCCCTGCCGATGTATTTTCTGGTACTTCTGGACTAGAATTCGATACTTTATATTATCCAGAAGGAGCATATTCTTATCCAAATCTATCATACCCTAATATGGGTACTGTATCTGCTGTTCCGCTTGCAATAGCATTAGACGTAATCAACACAAACACTCTTTGGGTAGCAACGACTAATGGTGTAGCCCGATCAATAGATTACGGCAGAAACTGGACTTCATACTCTTTCTCTGGCGGAACAAGTACCAACTGCAAATGTATACTTGTAGACCCCAATAATACTATTAATGTTATGTCCGGAAGTGAAGACGGTCTCTATCGTTCTACCAATGGCGGAAGCAGCTGGACAAGAATAAGAAGTGGATTAGGTAATTTCAAAACTATTACTAGTCTTACTCAAGCTGCTGGTGCCGCAGGTCAGAGACGTAAGGTCTGGGTTGGAACTTCAGGCGGCGTATTTATAGGGAAACAATCATTGTCATTAGATTAAAAACATTTAATCTAATAATCTAATAAATCTTACCAAGAGTAACCGGAACGTACTCTGATTATTCTGTTTCCAGCCGTATCTGTTATATAAATATCAGAAGAATTACTTGTTCCAGCAATAGCTAAATTATTAGCACCTTCTACATTGAAATAGTATAAAACCTGACAATTATTAGGATCAATAACGTATACGCAAGGCTGACTGCTACCATCTAATCCTGAAGCATATAACCTATTTGTTGTTGAACTAAATACAACCCCTGTTGGTGATGTTACAGAAATACTCTTTTCTTCATCATTTCCATCTGAATCCAGGGTTATTATTTTATTATCATTTTTATCTGCTACAAAAATCTGATTATTTGAATTTGTAATGCCATAAGGTTTCTTCAATACATAAGGTGAATCTACGTAAGGCTGACCATCAAGATAAAATAGTTTTATCTTATTTGTATTACCATTTGAATTATCTGAAATATAGAGAGTTGTGCCTTTTATTAAAAAGCCAGCAATACCAGATAACGACGAGTCGTAAATATTTGTGATACTTGCAGAATCAGATGCCAAACCATTGTTAATGTTCCATTTCTGATATTTGGGTCTACCACCGGAATTATCAGTCAGAGTATACATACTGTTGTTAAAATAGCATAACCCTGTAAAAGAATTATCACCACTAAAGGTATCACTTGCAATAATATCTCCACTAGAAGAAGAAGAAGCATCAGTATCTCTATTGTATTGAACTAAATTTGCTCCATTATTTGCAGCAACCACTACTCTTGAAGTATTATTTGTTACGATACAAGTTGGTGAAGTACAAGAATAAGTTTCATAACCCCAAACCCAAAAAGACAATAAAGTAGAAGTAGCAATTCCATATCTATCTGTAATTGTTACAGAGTATGTATAAGAGCCTATAGAGAAGTTTCTGCTGAAAGAACTCATTTCTGTTGTATGTCCACCAGATAGACTATTCCACAAAATAGTATTCTCATCATTTGCATTAGTACTTACTACTAATTCAAGGTTCTTAATGTTACTCATTTCTGAAGTTATAATAGAATAATCAATTCCATTAACTGTTCCAGTACCTATTTGATTATAAGGAGAAGCAACAATTTTAGGATAACCAATTGCAAAACTTGGACCATTATCTACAAGAATTGTAGTTTCTACAGAATAGCTTTTTCCGGAAGAATCAGAACCACCATAATAAACCTTATGGTATCCACGACGACTATCCGCTGGTAAAGAAGTAGCATTCAGAGTGAAGCACAAATTATCACCGACTCTTTGAGTTACTGTTTGAGAAGCTAATCCATCAACACTCCATTTTCCTTCAATAGGAGAAATATCATTTACAGTAAAGGTTATTGTGCCATTTTCATCAACTCTTTGATTTTCTACAGCACCTATAAATTGTGGAGTAGGAACACCAGTTGTAATTCTTACTACCTTGCTGCTTGTATAATCCCTAGAAAAATCATGAGAAACAAAGTCTTTATCTTCCGCTTTTAATCTTAGATACCAAGTTCCATCACCTAATGAAGAATCAGGAATAACCGGATTTTTATTTCCAGCAACAAGTTGTGTCCCGGAATCTGATTCAGAAGTACACTTCAACCAATATAGGTTGCTGTCTTCTAATTCGGTATCATCAGATTTAGTGGCAGAAGCCAACAAAGTAAGATTAGAACCATCAAAAAATGCGGAATCAGTTATTAATGTAGTATATTCCCCGTCCGTTTTCTGATATTCAATATTAACTTTAGGATCATTATTAACAATAATTTCAACATTATCTTGCTTTACCAATCCAGAGGTATCTGTTCCAATGTAAGTAATATTGTAGTATCCACGTCCTAAATTACAAGTAATATCAGAACCGGTTTGGGGATTACTTAGCCCAGTATACCACCATTCAAAAAAGTCCGCTGAGGTGTACCCTCTTAAATTCAAAATCTTACCTTGTTCAATACTAACTAAAGATCTATCAGGCGGCAAATTAATTTTTGGAGCAGGGTAACCATAATAGAATACTTTAGAGAGAGTATTTTTAAATCCTAAATTGTCAGTTGCAGTAAGAGACACTACCCAATTCCCAGATGAAGTGAAATTGGCATTAGTCAATAATAAAAAGTCTCTGCCAGGGAATGTTTCTTTTTCTTCAGAACCTTCCTTACCAAGAGTCCAAACCATTCTAGAAGCATCAATAGTATCTATGTTTACAGAACCTGTAGCGCCACCATTTATTATTACGTTTTCACCATCATCTAATTCAAAAAGCTTTGCACCTTCAACATCCTTATTGTTGGCAAACTTGATTTCTATTTTAGGTAAACCATCGGTCTTAGCATATTTAAAATTCAAAGTTGCCAATGTTTCGTTGTTACAACTATCCTTACCTCCAAAAGTTATTTCATTGTTTCCGGAATTAAATCTGTCATCGTTTTTAGGGATAGTAAGAGTTCTAGTTGTTTCATCCAAATAATTACCATTCAATTTCCATTTCATTTTAATTTTTTCAGAACCAGTAGCCACAAAGGTTATGGCTACATCGTGGAAAAACTGGTTGTCTAAAGGAGAAGTGATACTCGCAATCTGTTCCTTGAAATAAATTTTATGAGATACAGTAGCCACTATTCCAAACTGGTCTTCTGCTGTTAAAGTAACTATATTTTCACCTGGAACAAGACCTAATTCTTCACTTGTTATTTGTTTTTGATCAATACCTTTTGCAACAGTACTTTCTCCAAGATACCATTTATAGTGACTTATAGTGCCTGGAGGTTCAATAGCAGTTGCTCCTGAAGCTTCTAAAGTAACACTAAAACCATCTAAGATATAAGCACTGGAATCTGAATAATCTAATGGTGGAGAGAACGCCAAAGTTGGTCTATTATCAACAAGGATTATTTTGGTAATAGAAGTAGTTTGCCCAACGGAGTCAGTAGCTATTAATGTTAAATAATTTTCTCCTTTTTTCAGCCTCAACTGCATTCCATCAGAGGAGGGGTCTGCATCATCAAGTTTTTCGCATCCTGATTTACCCCAATTAAGATACCATTCATAGTTAACTGGTTCTACCGATTCTGTATAACCAGATGCGTCACAAACAACTGTTTCAGAAAGATCATCAACAAATGGAATGAAAGTATCACTAGCCGGCTCAGCAAATTCAGCTTCAGGTAAATTAAAATACATTTGTTTTAATTTCGCACCTACAAAACCTTCACTAACTCTACATCTTAGTTCAATAGTTCCAAGACCTGTCCCTAACTGTGATATATTTTCCCTAGTAAGGTTTATTTCTGAATGTCCTGAAAAGACTTGTTTACCAGTTACCCCATCTTTATTACAAATAGTCCAGGTCATTAGACTACCATCTATAGCACTGCCATCTATTGGACTAGTTCCAGTACCGACAAATTGAAGCGATTGTCCTGTAAGAAATACCAAATTAGATGGGTCTACTTTTTCGCCTTTTTTATTAATAACTTGGAAATCCATTACCGGGAACAATCCTACACTTATAATTACTTCATCTGTTGTGGATATATTTGCGCTATCAGTTGCAATAGCTTTAATTGTATATATTCCTTCAGAGAAACTATGAGTAAAAGAAGCAGAACCAGTATGAATAAGTGTTCCATCTACATACCAAGCTACAGGTAGAGACTCTTTCCCTATATTAGCTTCAAATTCAATATTTTCCCCTATTCCATAACTATTGTCAGATATTGGTTTTTCAATATTAAGAGCAGGAATACCGGATTCAAAACTAAAGCTCTTTGAAGCAACGGAACCAAAAGGTCCCACAGCTTCAACTCTTACAGTATGATGACCTGCCGGAAGCTGACCTTCTGCTGAACCTTGTAAAGTATAAAAAAGACTGCCTGTTTGCCAAAGAATAGGAACACCGGAATCCAGATAATACCACTTGATATATTCATCACCTATACTTGAATTAAATGAGTCTTTACAAACAGCGTGAAAAGCAATCTGCTTGTCTGCAAAGAAGCATGAACCACTAGCATAGTTTAATTCTATCTGAGGCTCCTTTTCAACAACTATACCAATAGACGAACTAGCAAATTTTCCGCCGGCATCAAAACCTTCATACCTTATTTGGTGCCAACCTACATCTAATTCTTTTGTAAGAGTATTATTAGTTCCTAATGAATCATTAGAATCATCAAGATACCAATTTAATACCAAAGTCCCAGTTGAATTAGGAACAGCAGTAAAAGTAATAGCTGTTCCAGGGTCAAATCTAGTTCCAGAAGCAGGAGAAGTAATATTTGGAAGAGATAAGCCTACTTCGAAATAATAATCTTCACTGCTCACTTCTCCAGTATTATTAGCTCCTACAACTTTAATTCTATGTAAACCAGCATCAAAAGTATTGAAAACGAAACTTGCCACACCGGTTTTCAAAGCAGTTGAACTACCGTCAAGATACCATTTATAGGTGGAAGAAGCTAAAGGAAGGCCGTTAGAATCAACCCCTTTTGCAATAAATTGAATTTCACTATCCTCATAAAAAGCAGCCCCGTTTTCGGGAGTAGTAAGTGTAATACGCGCTGGCATATCATACCAGATAAAGATTGATGCAGAAGAAATATTTGATGAAGAATCTTTTGCCTCAACACTTATAGTATGTTTTTTATTCTTTGTTAATGAATCAAGCATGAAATTGGTTCCAGAACCTATTAAGCCATCAATATCAGAAAACCATCTTATTTGTTCTGGGGAAGTTATTTCACCATCTTCATAATCCATTACTTTAACTTTAAAAGCTATCTTATCACTACTGCTATAACCACCGTCGTTAATTGGATTAATAATAGTAATATCAGGTGGGCAGTTAAGAATAGACATTATCATGGATCCAGTGCCCACTATATCTCTAGAATCCTTAGCAGATAAATACACTGTATATGAACCCTGAGATACAAAGTTATAGGTAAAAGAAGCTCCTTCATTCTGTATAAGCTTCAATTCATTAGAGTCAGTTGCTATGTACCATTTAAAATCTTCATACGGAATCAAATTACCTAAATAGTCTTTTGCGCTTCCTCTAAAAGTAACATACCCAGGATAAAAATCCGTAGTTAACGGAGAAGTAAAGCTAACAATAGGGAATGAAGTAATACTAATTAAAAGATCTTTTGTAACAGTAGCGATTTCATCTGAAACAATAGCTGTCAGTGTTGCAAGCTTAGATTCGTTTTCCTTTAAAGAAGGAGATTTCCAAAACATTACGCGACTGTTCTTACCAGAAACAATGGTTCCATCAGAAACTTCCCAATTATAAGCAAACCCAGTATTGTTATTCGGGAAAGAAGCTATAATTTCATAAGAAGCAACTGTATCACCAGTTATCTGTTCTGAAGAAGAAGAAACAATTTCAACATATCTTAAAACTGGTTTTATAACTATTTCACCAGGATAAGAAACAGTTCCATTATTAGAAATTGTTATTGGCAGTTCTACTTTGCTCCAAAAAAGAGGGTAAAGAGAAGAAGAAACCTGAGTAGCCTTCAAAGTAATTACTGCTGTTGTTTGTTCTGTTGGGATAGCCCAATCAACATAGCTTTTATCAGTACTTTCGAATGTAAAAGAACCGATACTGGTAGTCCATTCTAATTCAAGAGTATCATTTTGGGGGTCAATTGCACTGCCATAAAGTCTAAGTGCAAAACCGCCAGATATGGTTTCTCCAACTTTAACACTTACATATGGAGCTTTTTTCTGAGTAATACCTGAAGGGGGTAAAGTAACTGCGGAAACGCCCTGTATTTCGCTTTGAAAAGTTGACGAATCTATAGTACTTTCCAAAGTAAGTAAATCTTTATTGGTTGGAGGGATAACCTTTAATAGGCCACTAGCCCCCAGAGGCATTTTTGGAGATAGATAACAACCACTTTCATCTAATGTGAATTCTTCACCCCAAAGCCAAATTTTACATCTAGAAACATTGTTATCTTTTGTATCTTTTACCTGAAGTCTAATCTGATACTTAGCTTCACAGCCACTATTAATTAAAAAATTCTGGGTTTTCTGGGCTTTGCTTTTACCGATATAAACCTCTTCAGACCTGGTTTTATATACTGTTCCGGTTGGGGAATTAATACGTGCTATTACATGATAAGAAGTATCTAAAGGTAAATCAGTAAAAATGTATTTACCATCAGAATCGGCATAAACTGCACGCGAGGGCATTTCTTCAAGAAAAACAAGAATATCGGAATTAACAGAACCTCTATGCGATTGATCACTAGCTATTACAGCTCTTTCATTCGCAATAGATTCATCAAAAGTGATTTGCCCGGAAATCTGACCTGATACAAGCTCAGGACCTATTCCTGAACCACCTCCACCACCACATCCCCAAAAAGTGATAAAAGTGATGAAACATATTAAAATTATGATTAGATTTCTGCCCCGCATATCTTAATTTTACAGTATTTATAAGGCAAAATCAAGCTGGGTTAACATTACTAATCAGAATTTTAGAATCAATTTACTTTATTAAATTCTTCTTCAGAGCAATATTCTTCAAGCCAATTAATAATTGTGAAACCGGCAATCGGATAAGGTGGGAAATAATCACCACCACCATTTGCGTAAGTCTGATCAAAAGAAATCTGTCTAATAATAGGCTGGTCATCAAAATAAACGCCTTTTATAAATTCTTTAACTTTTCTGTTACGCAAATGAATCATAGAGCCATTATGTTTAAGTATTAACCTTGTATTTCTATCATGAGCCCAAGGGAATGAACGCATTAAGCTATTCTGAACATTACCAAGCTCGTTATTTATCTTTTTAGAGTTATTACCAAAGTTCCAATTAGAATTTAATTGAGCTGAATCTATTAACATTGCATTAACAGTCATTTCAGGGAAACGAAGCCCAGAATCTTTATGCTTTACCTGGAGTTTGAACATTCTGTCAGCAATATTCCAAGGCCCCAAATCTGGATTAGGTTGCTCATCTTTATCCATTTCTTTTTCTGTTTCTTCAAAGAGTATTTTTATAACTTTATCTCTAGTTCCAGGAGGTACAACACCAAGCAAATAGCATTCAACTCCTATAGTTTCTATAATACGTGCCTTAGCAATAACATTCTTTATTGGGAAATGGGTTTTCTGAGTTTCCTTATCACTTCCATCATCACCTAAGCCGCCACCAATTCCAGCACCATCAGCTCCACCTATAGAATCAGCATATTGAACACGACTTATTGATTCAATAGGACCATTTGCTCCGCCGTTGCTGTTTGAACCACTAGAACCGCCTGAGCTATGATTTCCAAAATTAGAACCATGATTATCCTTATCTTTCGGCCTACTAATATAAGATCTAAGCTTAGATAAAGCTGGGTGGATTCCGACCAATGCCGCTATAGCAGCAGTAGACTTGGCTTCTTCCTTAGGCATATTATATAAAGTATGAATATGAGTAAAATTCATTGCTGCCATAGGCAAGCGATGTTTTAATGGTCCGGTAGTAGTGCGTGGTGGCCAAACCACGCCTTTAAGAACCAGACCGCTAGGTTCTTCAGTGCTGCTAAGACAACAAGCCAAATCGTAATCCATAACGACTTCCATTTCATTTCTTAGGAAATTCATCGGATTAGAGTAATCAAACCAGATTCTGCCCATCGACATAATCTGACAACCATTCTTATCTGTCCCGTTTTTAATTTGCTTAGCATAATCTCTATACCCCATATTATATCTTTGAGGTGAATCTGGATTAGCATTAAAATCACCAGCAATATACACATCTTTTTCACAAAAAATGGTTAAAGCCTTCCATTTTGGGCAGCCCCAGACTCTTAATGGAACTTCAGAATAAATCAGGAAATCTTTATCTTCCTTTTTATAATCCCAACCAAAGAATAAATCATAAACGGTTTCGCTAGGTTTTTCAGGATTACGCCACTTAGATTCTTTAAAACCTTCAAAACTACTATTAGCTTTAAGAATTTCAGGATGAGGCTTTTTGGCTTCTCTATAGTAAGACGGATTTAACGGAGGCAAGAGTTGTGGCTTTGCTCCATGGTTTCCGTCTAACATAAATCTGTCGGTTATCTTACCACCTAATTTAATCGCAAAGCTTTCAAATTTATCAGGATCTGTAGAATCGTTTCTAGGAGATATTTCACCTTTCTTACCACCGAAAAACTCAACCCCTACTCTGGTTTCTGCTTTTATATAGCCAGGAGTATAGATTTTTTCAGTGTTTTTAAGTTCTGAACCTGCATCTATAGCGCCTTTCTTACTAAAAACAATCATTTCGTGCCCATAGAGTCTACCGCCAGTCATTAAACCTGGAGTAACTCTATAAGGACCATATCCTCCAGTATCAAGAACCTGACCATCATATAACAAAAAATTACCTGGTACTATTTTTTCAATAATAGTGGTTATTTTTCTACATGTATCTCCAACTCGACCATAACTTTCTAATAAAAAGTATCTATGAGCTTCATCAACCGACTTAGAAGCAGTGCTATTCTTAGACTTCATGAGTTTAATTCTGACCTTAAACTCACCTTTTAAATTCAAAACAGGAAAATCAACAGTACCTTCATAAACGCCTTTGCTATTTCCTTTTATTTTTAGATACTTACTACTTCCTACATAGTTAAATCTTCTCTGGGAAGATGATGGCCAACCATCTGCAGGAATATAAGGATTTCCGTGAGTCACAAACTGATAATCAGCCTTCATTTCAGCTAAAACGCAATGCAAACCGCTTTCTGCCACACTTAAAGCAACATATTCTCTTGCTGATCGGGATAGAAGATTAATCTGGCTACTTTGAATATTAAGAAGAGCGCAAGATATTATTCCTAAGAATAAACATATAATTAGGATAGCTAATAAAGCCTGACCAGTTTTTTTATTGTTTTTATTCATGGATGAATACCGTTAAGCTTTCCTCTAACCGAGAAGCATGTATTAATTTTTATAAGTGATTCTTTAGTTTTAACTTCTTTTTCTTTACTTCCCTTTTTAGAAAAGGAACAGCAAATATGAACCAAATAAGGACCAGTTCCATCAAGTTCATAAGGTTCATAATTCATTATTTTTTCTAAAGAACCACTCAAAATAGTCTTTTCAATAGTCATTGGCTTTCTGTTTGTTACAAAAACGAGCAAATCTACGATTCCATCAGCAATTTTCTTTTCATAATCTTTAGAAGGCTGTCCAGGAAGCTCTGAAACGACATGCCTATATAAATCACTAGTTCCATCTTCAGCTTTTTTTAAGGTATAAGTAACTATTTCTTCCTTAATAAAATCAGATTGAGGAGGTTTAACATCGAAATCCATAACCTGTTTACGCAATACAAGCACTTTACCTTCTTTTACAGGTTTCAAACTTCCAACAACTTGTCTATTAACCATTTTAGGGAAATCTATCCAATTAGAATTTCTCACATCACTTCCCATAAAAGCAAAAAACTTTCTTGCGCTTTCGTTAACGCCAATGTGTTCCAAAGCAGTTTTTATTGTTTTTACTTCAGAAAAAAACAACTTGTATGCTGCAGTCATTAAAACACAAAATAGCCCTGTAACTATCATTACTTCAGTTAAGGTTATAGCTTTCTTATATTTTTTTTGAAACAACATATGAATTACCATAAATCGCAATGAGCTGTTACAACCTCAAATTCAACAGGCTTATTATCGTCACTTGCTCGCCAACTAACATTAACATGAATCATCTTAAGACTTGAAGGCAAGTTCTTATTAGTTGACGGCACTTCTTCAATACTAACCGTTCTTTTATATTTTACCCCGCCGATTTCAACTTCAGGAACAAAGCCGCCAGGGTCTTTATCATATTTATTATTTGCAGAATTAAAATCAGCCAAAAGTGTATTATGACCTTTAACTTTATCTTTATCGGAACCAAGTTCTCTTGCACGAGCTGCTCTAACAGCTTCTATAGCTTCGTTAGCAAGAAAAATTGCGTTTTCATAATTTCTAACTTTTTTAACACCAGTAAAGCTGCTAGATATTAACCACCCGATAATAAAAACAACGACCATAAAAAAACCAGCAATGAGAATTTCCATAAAAGTCATTGCTAATTTATTATTTTTATTTTTGTATACTTTGGTCATTATAAATATTATAAGCTATTTCCGAGATAAAAAAAAGCTCGATTTAAACAAATCGAGCTTTTTTTAAACAATATTAGAACAAGTCGTTTGGATCCAAACCCGCTTCCATAAGAACCATATCTGGATTGCGTGCAGCCGGAGCAGCAGCTCTTCCAGAAGAAATATTAGCAGGACCTTCACATATATTTTTTACATGTTTTGGGTCTAGGCATGGATTTTCAAGAGTTGAATTTGCAGGTACTCTTGCATCGCCAGTAGGAATCCAGACAAAATCAGGATGGTTCTTTTTAGAATCTCCAGTCCATTCGCCAGAGATTACATTACCTTTATCGTCAACAAACAGATTGTAAGTATAGTTGACAGCGAACCATTTTGTTCCTAAATATTCTGGTTTAACATCATCGTTAACGAAATAGCATGTGGTTTTTACTTTTAGTTTATGATCGTCAAACCAACCAGTAGACCAACTAGATTCGAATTTATAAAGAGGATAATTCCAAACCATACGGTCTGCTTCTATATCGCAAACCATAGCAGTCTTACCTGATGCTATATTTTCAACAAGGAGTCTATGGAACTGATCTGGATAAATGTCGTTCATATCATCATTTGCATTACCCCAATATCTGTTTCCATAGAAGTTACAATAGCAGTTCATATACTGTTCAGAAAGAAGAGCCTTCTGATCTGCAGTATCAAAAGCAATACCACCACGATTACGTGTAATTTTGGGTTCTGGTGCTAATACAGAAGCACCTGACCAACCGTTACAGTGTCCTTCCCAAGCTTCTGCATTAGGATTATAATGGTGGTTTTTGATATTAGATTCCCATGCATGAGCACCGGGATTCTTTCCGGTAACTGCAGCAACATACTGATCGTATTTTTCAAAAGGAGATGGAGTATGACCTTGCCAGCCCTTTACCAAGAAACCTTTTTTGCGAGACCACCAATCTCCAGACCAAGGAGCGGGTTTTATTTCGCCGCTGATGGAATCAGCAAAAACAGCTAGTGGAGCAGAAGAAAGAATTAAAGCCAAAAGGATGGAAAGCTTTCTCATTAGTTTTCACCTCCATCTTTATGTAAGTATTCAGATTCTGGAACCAAACGAACTCTTCTATCACGGTTAGCACCTGAAACAGCCCAAGGAGCACCCTGTTGCCAAATTTGGATTAATTTGTTGTTAGAGCGGTCTTCGTCTATTTCGACCTGGAAGCTCTGGCCTGCATTACGAGTTGCTTTTGAATAACCGGCAAAAGTATCAGCATACTGTTTATCAGGTGCTTTACTTTTCTGAGAAATACTTCGTTTAAAAGAGATTCCACCGATTTTTCGTATTCTGGAGAATTTTTTAGCATTAGTTGAAGAAGATCTATTATAAGCACCAAAGCCATCTGCAGCCTGAGCTCTGTTGTCTTCTCTGACTAATGGGAATGAAGGAAGGTCGTAAGGAATAGGTGTGCCTTCAGAAACAAGTGGTTCTGAAGCTTGAGAGATATCACGTTCCTGATATTTCATTCCTGAAGCAGTAGGATAAACATCAATTACTTTTAATGGTCTCAAATCATTTACAGAAAGCCAAAGAATAGCCTGATTCTTCTGACTTGTCTTTCGACCATAAACATGAAGCACGTAACATTCTTCACCATTTACAGTTTTTTTAGCTCTTACATTGAATATCCACTGCATTGGTGGCATCCAAGCATTACCTTCGACTCTTAAGTCACGGTAAGTAGCTTCTAATACCCAACGCTGTCCAACTTTCCAGCTAGGAACATATCCTTCGCTACTTCCAGCATAAACAGAATTAGATATTAAAATTGCTATAAAAAGCAAGAAAACTATCATTAGATTTTTTTTCATTACAACCTCCGAGATTACGAAAGGGTACAATAAATTTTAAGAAAAAAAACAGCTATCGTCAAGCCTAGAATTTAAAAAAGGATTTAATCAAATAAAAACTTCCAACAACTAAAACCACGCAAATTATAGTTGTAACAATAGGGTTCATATTATAATGATAGAGCAGGAATTCCTTTGGAGTCGGGGAATATTCAGTCCAATGGAGCATATTTTGAACGTGTTTTTTGTATTGTTCATTGCTCATAAAACGATCAGATGTTTTTCCTTGAAACTGATGTTCATGATATCTGAAAGACAAAGTTTTATTTCCGTCAAGCACTCCGTGCAAGTAGCATAACCATTGATAGTCATTGTTATCGTTGCTGACCAGATAATATTCGCAATCAGGAGTAGGACCAACAATAGTTTTATCTTCTAAGTATTTATCAGGATATAAAAAATCTTTAATTGCCTGTTTATAAGAAACCCATCTAGGTAACTCACGAGAAGTTTTCTTCAGCATCAATTCTGTTCCATTATTAAGGAGCTTAATGTTCTGTCTGCATTTATTGTTTAATTCCCTGCCAACATTAGCAGCATAAGAAACTACAGATAACAATAATGTAAAAATAAGACTAAGTCCAATTGTTGTTTTTTTCATATTACTTTACCTTTTTAACTTCTCAATTCTCAATTCTCAA
>JAFPZP010000020.1 GCA_017417215.1 Candidatus Rifleibacteriota bacterium
CATCTTACATCTTATATCTTCTAACTTATGTCTTAAATCTCATTTTTGTGTTATATTAGAGTAAGGTTAATAAAAAATAAAGAGAGGGTAGTCATGATAGTCGAAAAGGTTCCAGAAGAAATAGTTATGAACCTTTTTTCTACGCGCTATTTTGATTCAGTTCGTAAAAAAACTGAGGAAATAGCTCGTCGAATGGGCTTTGATGACGAACAGGTTTTTGATTTGGCTTTGGTTGTAGACGAAGCCTATGTTAATGCTATTGAGCATGGGGCTGAAGGGAAAACAGAAACAGAGCTTGAAATCAAATTTTTAATCTATGAAGATAAACTAGAAGTATCAATTAAAGATGGTGGACGCGGCTTCGACATGAATAAAGTCGCTGTTCCTGATGATTTGAGGAGCATAAAGTCTACTAGAGGCAGAGGTTTAGGATTAATAAAGCTTTTAACAGATGAATTTGAAATGGAATCCAAACCAGGTTTCGGTACCACCGTTCGATTTAGCAAGTATATTTGAATTAGCCATCATCGGCAAAAAACATGGCAAACGCAAACTTTTTAAGCTATAAATCTATATTTGAGAAATAATAATTATTGTTTTTGTAGCGCCTTTCAGGCGCAATTTTATCTGTAATCTATACCTAGGGCAACTACGTTGCCCTAGGTTATTAATGTTGCGACTTTCAGTCGCTTTTATAGTATGTGCCCAGAGGGAACTACATTATTAACCGTGGGTATCGTAGATACCCACGGTTTAGATGCTAAGAACTAAAGCGTCTGGGAGACGCTACTTATTACAAAATGTATTATTTGCAAAGTTTCATTATTATTAATAAAAGAAACTGTTTGTTTTTGCTCAGTAAAAACCGTGAAACTTGCAAAGAATGCACAATAATGCTAAAATGCCGCTGCTATTATGTCACTGCAAATAAACAATTTAAGCAAGTCTTTCAGCGTTAGAACGCTGTTCTCTGGGGTTACTTTTTCTGTCGATCCAGGAGAATGTGTTGCTTTAGTCGGAAACAACGGTTCTGGCAAATCAACAATGATGAGAATTATTCTAGGCGAAGAACAGCCTGATACTGGCAGTGTTACTTCCCCTAAAGACTGTAAAATTGGTTATCTTCCTCAAGAAATATTTTTGTCTGACAACTCTAACTGGGAAACAGAAAAAGAAACTCTAACTCTTTGGGAATTAGCTACTCAAGCCTTTGACAACCTCAAGCACATTAAGGAAAGAATCGAAGCCTTAGAAGCTAAGATGGCTGAAGGCAGCCTTGATGAGAAGGTTCATGATGAGTATGAAAAACTTATTGCTGATTATGAAAAATCCGGTGGCTATACCTGGCAAGCAAAGACTATAAGACTATTAAAAGGTTTTGGTTTCGCAGAAGATAGATTTCATGAACCTTTGAAGAATTTTTCCGGTGGCTGGCAAATGAGAGCCTATTTTGCAAGATTATTGCTCAGAGAACCAGATTATCTGCTATTGGACGAACCAACAAATTATCTTGATATTGCATCTATTTCATTTCTTGAAGATTACTTAAGCAATTACCAAGGGGGAATACTGGTCGTATCACACGACAGATACTTCCTTGATGAATTGGCCACTTCGGTAGTTGCAATTATGCCCGAAGGTTCAAGAAACTTTAAAGGGAATTACTCGCAATTCTTAGAAGCTAGAGAGAACTGGGCAGCAGAAGCCGCTGCAGCACAGGAACGCCAGGATAAAGAACGAAAACGAATAGAACGTTTTGTGGAACGTTTTAGATATAAAGCCACTAAGGCAGCTCAAGTTCAGAGCCGTGTTAAAATGCTGGCAAAAATGACTGAAATAGCTCAGATTCGTTCTACTCCAAAACTAAGTTTCAGATTTCCTGAATGTGAGCCAAGTGGTGAAGTAGTATTGCGTGGTGAGCACGTTACTAAATCTTTTGGTAATCATCAGGTATTAAAAGATGTTTCTTTTGTAATAAACCGCGGTGACCGAGTTGCTATTATCGGTGAAAATGGTGCTGGTAAAACCACTCTCGTTAGAATCCTCGTCGGCGAAGACAACCTTTGGGGTGGTCGTCTTGAAACAGGCTATAGAACTCATTTAGGTTATTTTGCCCAGGATGAAGAAATCAGCTTTGAAGGCGAAGAAACAGTAGAAGACAGAATGCTTAGAGATGCACCTTTTGATGCAGTTCCAGAAGTTAGAAACATACTTGGCGCTTTCCTTTTTTCTGGAGATAGCGTAAAAAAAATGGTTCGAGTTCTTTCTGGCGGTGAAAAAAGCCGCTTAGGTCTTGCCAGAATGATGCTTAGACCCTGTAATCTGCTGGTATTAGACGAACCTACAAACCATCTTGATATCAGTAGCAGAGAAGCTTTGCTTAATGCCCTGGATGATTTCCCTGGCACTGTTATAATTGTTTCTCACGATAGATTTTTCCTTGATTCACTAGCAACAAGAGTGCTTAGCTTGGAAAACGGCAAATCTGTTTTATATGATGGAAATTATAGCCAGTATATGTGGGCTAAAGAACGCAGACTAGCAGATGAACAAAGTTCTATTGAAAATCAAAAGAATTCTGATACAATTGAAACGAATAAAATTACTGACGCCAAGCAACAGGCAAGAGAGTCTGCCAAACTTCAGAAACAGCTTTCCAATAAAATTCAAAGATTGAAAAAAGATATCGAAGCAAAAGAAAATGAAATTTCTGAGCTGGAGAGCAACATCAGCGAAGTTGAAGGTCAGTTAGCGGCACCGCCAGATGGCTGGTCACCAGCAAAAATAGCAGAAGTCGCTCAACAACATTCAGCACTGAACGCTAAATTAGATGAAGCAATGCAGGCTTGGGAAAACCTGAATGCTGAAAGTCAGCAAACCTCAGATGAATTAAATGCAATCAGAGGGGGAAAATAATGGCTAAAACGTCTTACGAAAATGATTCAGAGTTACTAGAAATAACAAGACAAGAGATTAAGAAACCGTCAAAATACAAGGTTTTGATGTTGAATGATGACTATACAACTATGGAGTTTGTTGTAGATGTCTTAAAAAAAGTTTTCGGACACTCTACATTGGCAGCTACTTCGATTATGCTTAATATTCATAATCACGGTCGTGGACTTGCAGGAATCTATACAAAAGAAATTGCAGAAGCAAAGATTTCACAAGTTCATTCAGCTGCTCGCAGCCGTGGTTTTCCGTTAAAGTGCGAAATGGAGAAGGAATAAGAGATGATTAGTCAAGATTTGGCAATAATTATTCAAGCTGTTATAGAAGAAGCCTCTAATGCGAACTGTGAGTTCATTACAGTAGAACATTTGTTATATGGCTTGATTCACGATGAATATGGTTCACAAATTCTTGAAGCCTGCGGTTGCAACATAAAAAAGCTTGAAACCGACCTAAAGAAATATTTGAAGGAAGAAGTTCCTTTGATTGATTCAAGCTCATCGACCGTTCCTCAACCTACTCCAGGTTTTCAGCGTGTTCTAGAACGAATGATGATGAATGTTCAAGCTGCCGGCAGAAGCGATGCTGACGGCGGAGACCTGCTTGTTGCTATATTTGATGAAGATGAGTCTTATGCTGTTTATTTCTTGAATAAGCAAAAGATCAAAAAGCTTGATGTTCTTGAATATATTTCTCATGGCGGAAACAAAAAGAAATCTACTAAAAATCGAGGTTTCAGCATATTTGTTGAAGGCTCGATTCCCAATCCGATGGAAGAAGACGGCGAAGGTCCGGCTGTCAGCGACAAACCTCTTGAAGCCTATACAGAATGCTTAAACGATAAAGCAGCACGAGGAGAAATAGACCCTCTTATCGGTCGTTCTCATGAAGTAAACAGAGCTATTATAGTTATGAACCGTCGCCGAAAGAATAATTTGATTTTCGTCGGAGAACCAGGAGTCGGCAAAACTGCTATTGTAGAAGGTATCGCTTTAAGAATACAAGAAGGCAGTGTACCAGAAACTTTAAAAGATACAAAAATATATTCATTAGATGTTGGCTCTTTATTGGCAGGAAGCAAATACAGAGGCGATTTCGAAGCAAGACTGAAAGGCGTGATGAATTGCCTTCAGAATATTCCTAACGCTATCCTTTTTATAGATGAAATTCATACAATAATAGGTGCTGGTGCTACTTCCGGAGGTTCAGTTGATGCCGCCAACATCCTAAAACCAGCTTTGGGAAGTGGAAGACTAAGATGTATTGGTACAACAACTTTTGAAGAATATAAAAATTTCGACAAAGATAGAGCTTTCTCTCGACGTTTCCAAAAAATCGACCTATATGAACCCAGCCTTCTTGAAACAAAAAAGATTCTGTTCGGTCTAGCCCCTGTCTACGAAAAATTCCATGGTGTCAAATTCACAAAAGGAGCTATAAAAGCTGCTGCTGAGCTTTCTTCTAAGTATATAAAAGAACAATTCCTTCCCGACAAAGCTATTGATGTGCTTGATGAAGCAGCAACCATTCTAAAACTTCGCAAAAAGACAGATGAAGCTGTTGTAAGACGTTCTCAGATAGAACGAGCAGTAGCTAAGATTGCACGCATTCCAACCAAGACCATATCTTCTTCAGACCAAGAAAAGCTTAAAAACTTAGAATCAGAACTTAAAAAAGTTGTTTTTGGTCAGGATAAAGCTATAGAAGCTGTCGTAAGAGCAATAAAAATTGCCAGAGCTGGTATGTCTAGTGCTAATAAGCCTGTTGGCTCTTTCTTGTTTACTGGTCCCACAGGTGTCGGAAAAACAGAAGTTGCAAAACAGCTTGCAGCAGCTTTAGGTGTTAATTTCCTGCGTTTTGACATGAGTGAATATATGGAAAAGCATGCTGTTGCAAGATTTATCGGTGCACCTCCAGGCTATGTTGGCTTTGAACAAGGCGGAGCTCTGACCGATTCAGTCAGAAAACAACCCTATTCCGTTCTACTACTTGACGAAATTGAAAAAGCTCATCCAGATGTATTCAACATTCTTCTTCAGATTATGGATTATGCTATTCTTACTGACAATACGGGCAAAAAAGCAGATTTTCATAATATAATACTGATTATGACTTCAAATGCTGGTGCGAGAGAAATGGCCAAGGGCTCCATTGGCTTTTCACGCAGTGCAAAAGATGCCGAATGGAAAGGCAAAGAAGCTATTGAAAAGCTTTTCTCTCCTGAATTTAGAAACCGCCTTGACGGAATAATCAATTTTGCTCCTCTTTCTGCTGAAAATATCAGAATGGTAGTAGACAAGTTTATTAATGAACTTAATGCTCAGTTAAAAGAAAGAAAAGTTGATATCCAGCTTGATGATGATGGCAGAAATTGGCTGGCAGAAAAAGGTTATGACCCTGTTAACGGTGCAAGACCTCTTGCCAGAGTTATTCATCGCGAAATCAAAGATGCTCTTGCAGAAGAAATTCTCTTTGGCAAATTGATACATGGCGGTAGCGTCACTCTTAGCAAAAATGCAAAAGAAAATAAGCTTAAGTTTATTTTCAATAGTGCTTCCAAAACTAACCATAAAAACAGAATAGGTGTGGCTAAGATTGTAAAGCCTTCAAAACCAACTGAAACACATAAAAAAAGCATTAAGATAAATTTAATAAAAAATAGTTAAACATTATCAGACTTCTGCCGATGAGTCGCGTGGTGTTTTATACACCCTTAAAAGGATAGCGTCAAAACGCTGACTTTAAGCTTCTCTCGTTTATAAAAGGAGTCTGGTATGAAGAAAAATACCGCGATAGCCGCTATTGTTGCCGCTTTGCTAATAGGCTCTGGATTACATGCTCAAAGCATGTACGGTTCAGGTTCTTCACAGCAGCTGCAAAATTACGGTTTTTCCAAAACGGCTCAGACGGCTGTTTATGGTACACAAAATACTGGCTATGAGCTGCCAATACATAATTATGTCTCGGCTGACGTAGCTGAAACAGAAACATTGCCACCCATAACTATGAGTGAATCCTCTAGTGCTCCAAAACAGATGAGTCTGCCACCAATTACTGTTTCAGAATCGTCTTCACCAAAATCCAGCAACATAGCTAAACCTGTTACAGCTAAAAAGTCTTCAAAAGCGCCAGTAGTTAAATCTAAAAAGAGCAGCGAAGTATATTCTCAAGATTCTGTTTCACTACCTCCTGTAACTACTCTGCCTGTTCCATCACGAACAGTATTGCCACCGCTTTATTCTGACACTATGATGACTGTGCCTATAGAAGAAAGCGTAACAAGAGTATTAGCATGCAATATGACTGGTTATACAGGTTTGATTGAAACTATTTCTGCAGATGTCAGCAAAGCTGGCTCCTTTAAAATGGGCTTTCACTCAAGCTGGTTTGATATAGACAGAGTATACGACAGAACGCTTTCCAACAATGAAAGTGGCGATATGCTTACTATTCCTCTATATTTCAACTACGCACTAACAGATGATTTAGAAGTAGTTTACAATATTCCTATTGTCGATTACACAATTAAATCAAGAATCCTTTGGAGAAACGACTTCTCTGAATCTGGATGTGGTGACTCTACTCTTGGCTTTAAATACAAGATTTTTGATAACCCAACCTATCAGACCCGCGGAGCTCTTGGTGTTGCCTTTAAATTCCCTACCGGCAGTGATGATAAAGGCTTGGGAACAGGCGAAACCGACTTTACAATTTTCACAGCTTTCAGTAAGAATTATGAACGTATCGTGGCTCACTTAAATCTTGGTTATACTATGACTGGTGACCCCAATACTCAGTTCTATCCTGATGGTCTTGCAGATAAATTCTTCTACAACATCGGTATTGAGTATCCGCATACTCATAACGTCACTGTTATGGCTGAAGTTGCTGGTGAAGACTGGGGTGCAGAAGGGAATAAGGTCGATATTATTCCTGGTTTAAGATACAGTCCTACCGAAAACTTCTCTTTTGAAGTTGCGGTGCCTATTTCTGTCACCAACGACCAGCGTTTCGGCTATAACTACAGATTGGTTCTCGGTCTAAATACTTTCTTCCAGTAAAAAACTCCTAATATATAAAACCTAAAACCCCTGAAGAAGTTAATCTTCAGGGGTTTTGTGTTTTAGAATTAGCAATTAGCAATTAGCAATTAGGAATTAAGAATAATTCTGCCTACAAACAACTACTAACTACTATAAAACGAGGTTAAAACCTTTTTTGAATTATATTAATTACATATTTTACTTATAAATAAAATACGTTATACTGAGAATAGGTTGTTCTAACTTATTTCTTGTAAAGAGGTTATATATGGAATTAACAAATATAGATTTAAGTGTTCCAAAAGGAATAGTTTACTATCTTTCAACCAACGATCAAAAAACTGAATTGGAAAGAAATGCAATGATTTTGTATCCATATATAAAAAATCTGACTATCTCTAATGGAAAAGCAGCTGAAATATTAGGAATAAAAAAACTTGAGCTTATAGAATTATATAATAATCTTGGATTATCATACTTTGACTTGGATAATGAAGAAATAAATCAAGACATTGAAAATATAAAAAGGATTCGCCAAACTTCTGAATGATTGTTATATCAGATACAACTCCTATAATTTCTTTATTAAAAATAAATAAGCTTTCTCTTTTACAAGTATTATTCAAAAATGTAATAATACCTCAAGCGGTTTATAACTAATTAGTAAGTAATCCTAAATATACTAATGAAGCTGTTGTTATTTTCAATACTTCATATATTTCTATTAAAAAAGTTGAAAATCGCCAACAAGTTGATGAACTTCGCAATAATTCCGGTTTAGATATTGGAGAAAGCGAAGCAATAACCTATTCTAAAATGGTAAATGCTGATTTGTTGTTAATGGATGAACAAAAAGGAAGAAGTGTAGCTAAACAATTAGGCTTATCAATAACAGGAACTATAGGAATACTTATTCAAGCTTTTAATGAAAACTTGATTTCTAAGGAAGAAATATTGAACAGCATAAAAGTATTAAAAGAATCTGGAAGATATATAAGCGAATCTTTATACAATAGACTTGTTGCAAGAATTAGTTAAGTTTTTTAGTTATTTTTTTACAATTCCATAAGCTCTATTGCTCTGTTGCTCTTCTCTCTTCAATCTTATATCTCAAGTTTTGGTCTTATATCTTGTAACTCTAACTACAACAACTACCAACTACAATAAAAACCAGGTCCTTAGCCTAGTTTATTAAATCTTAGAATCTGTGGTTTCTAAGTATAAGTAAAGTAATTTCGACAAAGAGTCTTTTATTTCTGGTTTTTTATTTATAAGTCTGAAAAATTCTAAAGTGAAAATCTTTTGCTCTTTGGTTAATTTGATTAATTCTTCATCTAAGTCAGATAAATCGTTATAGCTTTCTTTGCCTAATAGTTCCGAAAGTGGAATCTCTAATACTTTTGCTATTTTTTCAATCTTTTCAAGAGAAGGCTTAGCTTTTCCAGATAACCAAGTGTTTATAGTTACTCTAGAAACACCAAATAACTCGCCAAGTTCTTGCTGATTAAGATAACGAGTTTTTTTATTCTCTTTTATTTCCTTTGCAAAAATAAACTTAAATTCCATTGTAAAACCTTGCTTTACAAAAAGTTTGAATTTCTGTTAAGTGTACTTTATAATTAGAATTGCCTAAAAATACAAAAAGCCTTTTTGCATAAAGCAAAATGGCTTTAAATCAGAATTAGGCTTGAGTAAACAACATTACAAATTCTGACTGAGGTGTAAACCTCTCTTTACAGATTAACATATAAAAATGATTTTTTCATTATGAAAAAGTTTGTTTTTATTGTTCTTGGTTTTCGTTAGGAGAAGACCCTTTTCGTCAGCTAAACTGGGGGTAGGTCTTGATTGGTGATACTAAAAGATGCGCCCCCAGAGTTTTGTAAAAAACTGCTGGGGGAGCTGTCACGAAGTGACTGAGGGGGTCTTTGATCTTAAATCTCAAGTTTTGGTCTTAAATCTTATATCTTAAATCTAATGAGGTTATTAAAAATGAAAAAACACTTGCTTTCAATCATCGCTTCTATCATAATTTGTGCTCTTCTTCTAATCGGCTGCGGCGGTGGTGGAGGCGGTGGCGGAGGAACTTCTACTCCTTCGGAACCCACAGAGTTTATTTACTCAACAGAAGCCAATAATAAAGGCTCTTTCAGACTGACTTCAAACAAGTCTGGCGCGATTATTGAATCAAGCGAAGAAGGAACGCTAGCAACAGGTTCCAGCATAGTTCTAACAGAACGTCTGGCAAAAAGCAATGAAAGCAAGTTATACGGCGGTAATTCAAGTAATATTTATACTTTGCAGGCCAAGAATGGCAACAAGACTATAAAAAAGCTCGATAAGCCAGTTATATTAACTATACCTAACAATTTCGGCAAGGAATTTAAAACATTTTTCCTCGGTTCTAAGTCTGAAACAGCTTCTGACTGGCAGTATACCCAGATATTAGACGACAACGATACTAACCCGACTATAGTTAAAACTGCCCGTCTGGCAGTTAAAGATTTAAGTACTTTCAAGGTAAAAACCTTCAGATTAAGCTATTCTTTTGCTATTTTTGCATCTAAAGACAGCATTGAAAACAAGCTCACAAACGCTGATTCCGTAAAATTAATGACTTTTTCTGCTGACCCAGCAAAAGTTTATTACGACAAAAATAATAAATATATTACCGACATTAAGGTTTCAAGCTGTATCACAGCCAACAAGTCTTCTGCTCTCTTCGATGGAAGCGAAGTTACAAGCCAGCTAGTATTCTTCAACAGCAATTCTGTTGATTTAAGCGGTCTGAAAATCGACGGTTCAGCAGCAGTTCAAACTTCATCAACAGACAAAGACTCTTCTAACAATCAATATTCTCACACAATCTATATCAAATCTTATAAGAAAAACAATACTGCTATTAGTGGGAACAACGCCACTTATACTTTTGAGCTTAAGCTTTCTGGTATTTCCACAAAAGATTTTCCAGATTCTTTCAGAGTTAAAACAGTTCTGAAAGATGCCAACGGAACAGAATTTGCCTCAGAAGGTTCTGTAAAACTCAAAAAAGAAAAAGAACCCGAAAAGACAAATACTAATACCTCGACCAGTACTTCAACTAGCACTAATACAAAAACGTCTACTGGCACCAGTACGAATACAAAAACATCTACCAGCACTGGAACTAGCACAAAAACTTCAACAGCTACTTCTACTAACACCAAAACAAATACTTCTACAGATACTGGTTCAAATACAACAACTCAGACAACCACTTCTACTGGTTCTGAAACTTCTTCAGATACAAATACTGCCTCTTCAACAGATACAGGCAGCAGTACATCAACTACAACCAGTTCAGATACCAATACCTCTTCAAATACTCAGACAACTACTAATACGGATACCAACACAGGTAGTGGAACATCTACAGAAACAAATACGCAAACATCTACTAACACAGATACTAATAGCAATACAGATACCAGCACTTCTACTGGCACTGGAACAGGAACTATTACACAGGCTACAGCAGAGATTACCACAAGTAATGATGATATATTCAACGATTTGTATGTTACACAGCCAACTTTTGAAATTACGATAAAAGAAAAATCAAATTATAGTGAAAATGTAGTTTCTAATGCTGTTTCTGTAAAACTTGGCGATACAGATGTCTCTGTTAATAAAACTTGGAACAATGGCAAGCTAAATATAGCTTTTGATGACGGAGTATTAAACGTTAATGAAACCTATAAGATTTCTATAAATGGAGCCAAGGACAACGAAAATATCGATATAATTTCATTTAACGAATTTAGCTTTACTACTTTGCCTTTCAGAGGAAAAGGCACAAATTCGTCACCTTTCGTTCTTGATGATGCTGTTTCTCCAATGCTTACTGATTCAGAAGGGAATATGCTTCTTGTTGCAAGTTTATCTATAAATGTATCAAGCATAAAAGATTCTCTTGGCAACTCTGTAGAATTGCCTTCAACTTGTAATATCGCTACTGGAACTGCTTCAAATACCAAATGGAATAATCAGCAGGCAGTATTTGATTCTCAAAATAAGAAACTCCTTGTGAGTATTCCCGAAAACCTTCTCTGGCAGGCTAATAGTCAATTAGGTATTACAGCAAATTTTACAGGTAGATATAAATCAAAGACTATTTATTTCAAGACTTCTGAACAAAATATAACAACAGAAACTGGCACAAACTGGTTTGTTGGTGAAGGAACTGTAGATAACCCATATTGGGTTTATACACCTGCTCAACTTGATAACATCAGAAATAATTTAAATTCTACCTATAAAATGATGAGAGATATAAATATCTCAACAGATTATTATGTTTCAAATACTAACACATTGGAAAACGGTTGGACTGCTATAGGTCTAGGTGGGGTTCAATCTACATTTTTTGGAAATTTAGACGGTAATAATAAAATTATTTCAGGAATGAGAAGTAATAAAGGGTTATTTTTCCAAAATAGTGAGTCATTGTCTAATGAAGACTATGGAATTATCAATTTAATTATCGCTACCGACTGTGCTGTAATATCTGATTCTTTGAATATAGGAAGCGTCGTAGCTAGTAATAAAGGTAAAATAAGTAATTGTTCTAATTATGGAAGTGTAATTAGTAATTCATCTACTTCGAGTTATGCTGGTGGAATTTGTGGAGCAATGAATGCTAGCGAAACAACAGGATTAATAACTAATTGCAGTAACTATGGAATAGTTCAAGGCAGATCAATAGTAGGTGGAATAGTTGGTTTTAATTATGGCGGTGTTATTAAAAATTGTTTTAATGCTGGAGAAATTACAGGAACTAACCAACAGGTTGGAGGTATATGTGGGCAAAGTGGTCCAGGATATAAAGGTGAGTATTTAATTATTGAATCTTGTTGCAATACTGGAAATATAATTGGTGGGAAATACTCATTAGGTGGAATAGTCGGGAATTCTAGTGGTGGGGATATTGATAATTGCTGTAATACAGGTGCGGTAACAGGCTCTTTAGAAGAAAGCGGTCTTATTGGAGGAATAGTCGGAAATTGTGGTGGAACAACAGCTTCTATTATAGGAAATTGTTATTCAATAGGCAACTTTACTGGCAATACCTCTGTTGATACTAATTCTATTGCTGGAAGTTGTTCAAACCATGTTACAGCTGTAGTAAATTGTTTTTCGGCGAAAGCAACCTTGATAAACGGTTCAGAAACTACTTCAAACAAATTGTTTTATTCTACAAACGATATAGGCATAAACAATTATGTCTTTGAAAATGGCTATAGTTCAGAAATTCAGTCTGTCCAATGGAGCAGCGGGGTTTCTGCCTGCGGCAATACTTGGACTGATTCTAGATATTGGATACTAAGCTCTAATGCTTTACCTAAATTAGTCAACTGTGGTGCTAATCATAATAATTAATTTGGTGGTTTAATCATGAAAAAACACTTGCTTTCAATCATCACTTCTATCGTAATTTGTGCTCTTCTTCTAATCGGCTGCGGTGGTGGTGGCGGAGGAGGAAATTCTGCTCCTTCGGAACCAACAGAGTTTATTTACTCAACAGAAGCTAATAACAAAGGCTCTTTCAGACTGACTTCAAACAAGTCTGGTGCTGTTATTGAATCAAGCGAAGAAGGGACGCTGGCAACTGGTTCCAGCATAGTTCTAACTGAACGTCTGGCAAAAAGCAATGAAAGCAAGTTATACGGCGGTAATTCAAGTAATGTTTATACTTTGCAGGCCAAGAATGGCAACAAGACTATAAAACAACTTGATAAGCCAGTTATATTAACTATACCTAACAATTTCGGCAAGGAATTTAAAACCTTTTTCCTCGGTTCTAAGTCTGAAACAGCTTCTGACTGGCAGTATACTCAGATTCAAGACGATAACGACACCAACCCGACTGTAGTTAAAACAGCTCGTCTGGCAGTTAAAGATTTAAGTACCTTCAAAGTAAAAACCTTCAGATTAAGCTATTCTTTTGCTATTTTTGCATCAAAAGACAGCATTGAAAACAAGCCTACAAACGCTAATTCCGTAAAATTAATGACATTTTCTGCTGACCCAGCAAAAGTTTATTATGACAAAAATAATAAATATATTACCGACATCAAAGTTTCAAGCTGCATTACAGCCAACAAGTCTTCTGCTCTATTTGACGGAAGTGAAGTTACTAGCCAGCTTGTATTCTTCAATGGCAATTCTGCTGATTTAAGCGGCCTGAAAATAGACGGTTCTGCAGCAGTTCAAACTTCATCAACAGACAAAGATTCTTCTAACAATCAATATTCTCACACTCTTTATATCAAATCTTATAAGAAAAACAATATTACTATTAGTGGGAACAACGCCACTTACACTTTCGAGCTTAAGCTTTCTGGTGTTTCCACAAAAGATTTTCCAGATTCTTTCAGAGTTAAAACAGTTCTGAAAGATGCCAACGGAACAGAATTTGCCTCTGAAGGTTCTGTAAAACTCAAAAAAGAAAAAGAACCCGAAAAGACAAATACAAATACCTCGACCAATACTTCATCTGGCACTGGAACAAATACCAAAACATCAACAAATACATCTACTGGAACTAATACTAAAACATCTACCAGCACTGGAACCAGCACTAAAACTTCAACAACTACTTCTACTAATACAAAAACAAATACTTCTACAGATACTGGTTCAAATACAACAACTCAGACAACAACTTCTACTGGTTCTGAAACTTCTACAGATACAAATACTGCCTCTTCAACCGATACAGGCAGCAACACATCAACCACAACCAGTTCAGATACCAATACCTCTTCCAATACTCAGACAACTACTAATACGGATACCAACACAGGTAGTGGCACTTCTACAACATCTAATACAGAAACCAATACTGCTATCAATACTGGTTCATCTACAGAAACGAATACTCAGACTTCAACCAACACTGCTTCTTCAACTGATACAAACAGTAATACAAATACTTCAACAGAAACTAATACAGGTAGTAACACAAATACAGATACTAGCAGTAATACTTCTACAGAAACCAATACTCAAACATCTACGAACACAGATACTACTAGCAATACAGATACAAGCACTTCTACTGGCACTAACATTCAAACAACTACTGAAATATCTGTTTCTATAAGTCCTACAAACAGTGAAACTACCAAAGTTGAAATTACAACACCAATAAAGATAACCTTCAACGAAAAGATGGATAAGACCCAGAATCTTCTTACTCTGGTTTCTCTTATCTGCAATTCAACGACAACAAATCTTATCACTGCTTCAAATCAGTTAGAATGGTCTACTGAAAATAATAAAGATGTTCTAACTGTTAAAAACACTAAGCCAAGTCCAGAACAAAGCTATACTATAAAGTTGAATTCCGGTTTAAAAACAGAAAGTGGTTTGACTTCTACAAATCAGATAAGCTCTAAATTTGTTACTAGAGATGCAGTTGCTTTGAGTGTTACTAATCTTACAACTCAAAATGCCCCATTGAATACTAGAATAGAAATAACTCCAACAGGCGGGACTATTTCAAGTATTGAAAATGCTTCTATAAATTTCAGTTCAAATAGCAAAGCAGGTTCTTTCAGTATTGAGAATGGTAAAGCTTATTTCACATTAACATCTGGAACAACATGGAATCCGAATACTACTTATACAGGCACTATCAATGGAATACTTGATAGTGATGGCTGTGAAACAAAATCTTGCTCGTTTAGCTTCACAACTAGAAATCAGACTACTTTAGCATTTCAGACACAGGAATCCTATCATGCACGTTCTAGCTTAGCTTTTACTGTTGCAAATGGAAGCATAACTGACCTATCCACAGCTAATATAAGCTATTCTGGCGGTTCTATTAATTGTTCGTTAAGTTCAAATAATGGAAATGTAATTTGTAGCCTTGGTGAAAATGCTCAATGGACATTCAATTCAAGCTTATCAATTACCATAAGTAATTTAAAAGACAGTGAAGGAGCCCCTGTAGCTAATAGCATTGCGAATTTCAATATTGGTGCTCAGCCATATCTTGCTTTTTATGAAACTTATATTAATGCAAATGATGATCTTGTTTTCACTCCAATCGGTTCGACTATAACAAGTTTGTCTAATGCTACAGTTACTTTTACAGGTGCAACTGTTAGTGGTAACTTAGAACTAGTCGATGGAAAAGTAGTATATAAACTAGCAGATAATTCTTTTTATCCATTTGCTTCAATAATAGGTATTCATATCAGAGGTTTGAAAGATTCAAACGGTGTAACAGTTGCTGACGTAGATCAAGGTTTTAATACAGAAGCGCAACCTTGTATTGGAGGTTATACTAAGAGTGAAAATCTTCTAGATGATATTGTATTTTCTGGAAATTATTCTGATTGGAATGTCAGTGGAGCAACTGCTGTATTTGATAATGCAAATGTTAGTGGTACTTTTTCTATAGAAAATGGAAAAATCCTATATAAACTAAACACTGGTTACAATTATCCACCTTCGACTAGAGTCACAGGCAAAATCAAAGGTATTAAAAACGCCGATGGTTTACCTGTTATGGATTGTGACATTGAATTTACAACTAGAAATCAAGCAGAAGTTAATATTGATGTTTTTAATCAGGTTGCTTATGGAAAAAATAGTAGAAATGAAAAGATAGTGTTTAATGCTCCATTATTTGACACAAAAAATATTTCTTATGAAAATATAGACTTAACTAATGCTAGAATGATAATGAATAATAACAATATCAGTGGGACATTTTCTATAGAAGAGAATAAGCTTTTATTTACCCCTACGACTTTATATCCTAAAAACACTTCTGTTACGGCAAAATTAACAGGTTTAAAGGATTATGAAGGAGTTAGTTTTGCAGATTTTGAATTTAATTTTGATACCTTTTATTTTGCCGGTTTAGGTACAGAAGATAATCCGTTTTTAGTTTCATCTGCAGATGATTTAAACGATGTACGTGAATATGATGTATATTTTAAGTATTATAAACAGACTGCAAATATTGATTTAAGTGATTATGGAGCCTCTTACGATGAAGGGAAAGGTTGGCTTCCGATTAATGGATTTGTATTCTATTACAATGGTAATAATTATAAAATTACTAATCTTTATATAAATAGACCAAATGATACTAGTGTGGGCTTATTTGGCGATATTTACGGTAATATAACAAATTTAGGTATCGAAAATGTATCTATTACTTGTATAAATGGAGGAGCCATAGCCGGAAATTTATTAGATACAGATAGCGTTAATCCTACTAGTATAATTTCTAATTGCTGGATTAAAGGTGGTAGAATCACTAGCGTAGGAGGTGGACCACTTGGTGGATTATTTGGAAGTGTTAATGCAAAATCTATTAATAATTGTTTTTCTAATGTTGAAATAGAAAGAACCTGTGACCAAACTGGTCCTATCGGAGGTATTGCAGGGGATATAGGTTGCGAAACTTTAAAGAATTGTTACTCTTTAGGAAACATAAGCATCAATGGCGGAGATTCTGTAGGAGGTTTTGCTGGAACAATACAGAGCGATATTACCGAAAACTGTTTTTCTAAAAGTAATATAAATGTTGATAGCGATCAATTTAGTGGTAGTGTTGGTAGTTTTGTTGGAACTAACGACAGTAAAAAAACCTTGAATTGCTATTGTATCGGTGAAATAGATTTTAAAACTAGAAATGGTAGTGCTAATGTTGGAAGTTTTGTCGGAGGAACTGGTGGCCGAGGAGATTGTGTGTCTACAATAATTAATTGTTATTCTACAGGTAATGTTAGCGTTGAAATGACAGAAAATTCAGAACGTGTTGGTGGTTTCATTGGTGATTTATATATTGCGACTCTACAAAACTGTTATGCTGGTAGTTCAGAAATAAAAAATACTTTTGGAATAAATAGAGTTGTTGGATATATATATGAAAGTGATACAGACTCTAGTTCATCTAACTGTTACGCTAACAAAAACATGACTCTGGTAAAGAACGGCGTATCTTCTCAGCCCGGTTTGCAGGAACCATTACCTGAAACTGTGGCTTTAGATGGTGTTGACGGTGCAAACTTGCCTGACAATCCAGATTGGAAGAACGACATATTCAAAGATGGCTATGAGAACGGCGATTCTTTTGATACTATCTGGGAAATCGGCTCATCAGGCTTACCAATTCTGAAAAATATGCCTGGCAACCCTGCTCAATAGACAAAGGGCAAAGCCCTTTGTCGTGGTAGGTGATTGGTGGTAAGTGGGGAGTAAAAACGGCTTTGGAAATATCCAAAGCCGTTTTGCGTAGCAAGTAAATAGAAATTTATACAAAAAAAGAATGATCCTACGTTTACCGTACACCCAGCAAACAGAGCGCCAGGGGGTCATTCTTTTCTATAATTCTAACAAAAAAAAATAAATCAGTCAAATTTCCTTTATAAACTTTTCAATCTTAGTATAAAAGTTAAATTTATCAGTTTTAGATTTATGTAACCTTATTACACTGCATAAATTATCTATAAATTGTAATCCTTCTTCTAGACGTGAATTAATACCAATAATATTATCAATATTTTCTAATCTTTTTATGTTATCTTTTATTTTGTTTTCAAAATCCTTTTTATTAAATAAATCAAAAATAACAATTGCTCTATCATTAAGTTCCAATACTATTTTAGATAACAATTTAATGTAAATATCTTCTTTACATTTCTGATTAAACAAAGCATTTTCCTTATAGTAACAAGAATATAATATAACTGGTTTTATATTTGTTAATTCTTCTAACATTCGAATTTTAATTTTTTTATATTTTCTGTCTAACAAAGTAGCTTTAAATTCAGTAAACAAAATAGATTTTTCTCTAGCTGAAATTGGAATGTTATTAATACTTTTCTTAAAATGATTGTAGGCTAAGACAACATCTTCCTTAGATTTTACTAGTAAACCAGCAACAATAAAAAAATCTGTATTTTCTGTTTCATCAATAAAAAGATACATAAAAAGTCATTAACCTAATTTATAAATTGATAATATCATTAACCAATATAAAAAAACAATATTTACGAAGAAGGCAAGCTAAGCTGAGAGTCAACTTGTTCCAAAATAGAACAGGTTCAATATGAAGGTAGCAGACGAATTAGACGCTAATCGAACTACCGAGAAATCCTCGGTAGTTCAAAAAGAAGGACAGAGGCAGGTTTCAAGAAGTTCAATTTATTATTCTCTTGACACCATTATATTTAGTTGGTTATCGAGTGAACTCAAAAAACTGTTATCAGAAAACCAATAACAGAAAAGTTTCAAGGAAACCCAAGCTTTTCTGTTATTTAGAGATAAGAGTAGTCAGTCTACCCATTGTCATAAACGTATAGCTTTCAGGGCTAAAGCCCATACGCTATACTTTTTATGACAATATGTAGACTTCTCTTATCTTTGCTCTCTCTAACAGACCCCCTTTCGTAAAGGGGGATTTAGGGAGATTTTTGTGAACTTTGCTAAGCATTACAAAGTCAAATCCGAAGACTTGTAGTGAACCTAAAACAATTCCCTTCTCCCTCTTCCCTACGCCCTATACCCTCACCAAGCTTCGCTTGGCTCTCCGCTCTCTTTTCTTATATCTTAAATCTCTCAATTATTTCTATCCCCTAAAATGGTTAACTCTAATTCGGTCACCACCCCGTCAGACATTCGTCTGCCACCCCTCCTCAAAGGGGCTTTAGAATGCCCTACTGCTCTATTGCTCTCCGCTCTGCGCTATCATTTCTTATATCTTATATCTCCAATTTTGGTCTTATATCTTATATTTCTCAATTATCAAATGTACCAGGCAGGAATAAGAAAAACATTTTCACGTAATATTCCTGGTTGTGAGCACATACAGATTACTGCTCCCGTTCCACGTTTTTTTTCAGGAATTTTATCTAGGATTTGAAAGGCACTGGTTGAATCTGCTGTTACATTACTACTTTGCTTGATTTCAACCGGGTATAATATTCCATTTTCTTCTATGATAAAATCTATTTCTGATTCTGTTTCTTTTTTTTCGCCGTTTTTCGTTGTTATTTTTTTGTCCTTTCCACGATAATAAGAAACAAAATATCTGTAATCCAGACCATTATTAGAATAGCTTTTAAGTATTTCTGAAATACAGAAAGTTTCAAAAAAGGCACCGCTCATAGCTCCATTAGCCAATGTTTCTGGCGTTAGCCATCTTGTTAAATATGCTGCTAGTCCTGTATCTCTAAAATAAAGTTTGGGTGTTTTTATTGCTCTCTTTAAAACGCTAGCAGAAAATGGTTCTAAAATGTAGATAATTCCAGAAGCTTCTAAAATGGAAACCCAGCTTTTTACAGTGTTGGCATCTTTTCCTATTTCATCAGCGATATTTGAATAATTTAAAATCTGACCCGTTCTTGCAGCGCAAGCAATCATGAATTTTCTGAAAACATCTAAATTCTGAACTGCTGTTAAATCCCTAACATCTCTTTCCAAGTATGTTTTAACGTAATTAGAATAAAACATCTGCCAGTCAGTTTTTGAATTATAAAGCTCTGGATACCCGCCTTTATGAATTATTTCCCAAATATTACCAATTTTTGTAGCTTTCCTTTTTTTTATGTATTCCATAGTAGGTAAGAATGGGCTGTTAAACTTATCGTCAGTAATTTCACGAAGAGAAAGGGGGGAAAGTTCGATAATAGATACTCTGCCAGCTAGTGAATCCGAAGCAAGATTCATTAGCTTGAAAGGCTGTGAACCAGATAGATAATATAAGCCTTTTTTCTTGTTGTCATCGCAAGACATTTTAATCTGTCTAAACAAAGAGGGAACGTATTGTATTTCATCTAAAACAATAGGTGGTTCATTCATAGCCATAAACATATCGGGGTTGTTCTTGGCCTGATCTTCTAAAAATGAGTCGTCAAAAGTAAGAAATTTTATTTTGGGAAAAAGTTGTTTAAGTAAAGTGGTTTTCCCTGTCTGTCTTGCCCCTGTAAGCAAGACAGTTTTAAATGATTTGGAAGCTTTTAAGATAAGCTTTTCTAGACTTCTTTTTATATATTTCATAAATATTTTTCTCAAATATTTTCGACTAATTCGGAATTTGATTACGTATTTGTCATAAGTATAATTTAGAATTACAAAATTAGCAAGAGTAACTAAAGTTTTTAAGATTCTTCAATCTTATATCTCCAATTTTGGTCTTATATCTTAAATCTTATATCTTTAACAATAAATTGTTTATAGAAAAACAAATATCATATATAATGTCTTAGTAATATTAAGGAACTATTTAATCAGGAGCAATTTAATGGAAAAGTCTAAGGTCTATTTTACCAGTTTTCGAACTCAGGTTGGAACCAGCCTTCTGCAGAAGTTAAAGAATCTTTGTATTGCGGCTGGAATAAAGAAAATCGATATGCAGGGCAAGTTTGTTGCTATAAAGATACATTTTGGCGAACTTGGAAATTTAGCTTTTATAAGACCTCAATATGCAAAAGTAGTTGCTGACTTAGTAAAAGAACAGGGCGGGATTCCTTTTTTAACTGACTGTAATACACTTTATCCTGGTAGTCGTAAGAATGCTGTAGAGCACATGGATTGTGCTAATTTTAATGGTTTCAATACTGTTACTACTGGTTGTCAGATTATTATTGCTGATGGCTTAAGAGGAACAGATGAAGTA
The DNA here is from genome assembly GCA_017417215.1 of Candidatus Rifleibacteriota bacterium. Classification (GTDB taxonomy): domain Bacteria; phylum Muiribacteriota; class Ozemobacteria; order Ozemobacterales; family Ozemobacteraceae; genus RUG334. The sequence goes on from JAFPZP010000020.1 coordinate 20,680, forward strand.
GAAGTTCCTGTAAAAAATGGTGAATTCTGCAAAACCGCTAAAATTGGCAAAGCCATTATGGATGCAGATATAGTCATTAGTTTAGCTCACTTTAAAGGTCACGAAATGACCGGTTTCGGTGGCGCAATCAAGAATCTGGGAATGGGCAGCGGCAGCCGTGCCGGTAAGATGGAACAACACTGCAACGGTAAGGTTACTGTAAATTCAAGTCTGTGCAGAGGCTGTAGAAGATGTGCAAAAGAATGTGGTTCTAATGCTATAACCTATGTAGACAACAAAGCTGTTATAGATAAGAATATTTGTAAAGGCTGCGGCCGCTGTATTGGTGCTTGTGGTTTTGATGCCATCAGCAATGAAAACTGGGATGCTGGCGATAAGCTTGATAGAAAGATGGCTGAATATGCTCAAGCTGTTTGCCAGGATAGACCCTGTTTCCATATAAACATGGCTATGGATATTTCCCCGAACTGCGATTGTCATGGAGAAAACGATGCTCCAATCCTTCCTGATGTTGGAATGTTTGCTTCTTTTGACCCAGTAGCAATAGATCAGGCTTGTGTGGATGCCTGCCAGAAACAGAAACCATTTGCCGACAGCCAACTTGGTGAAAATCTTGCAAAACCAAATTGGCACCATCACCATGACCATTTCCTCGATAATAATCCCAATGTTCATTGGAAAGAAACTCTCGAACATTCTGAAAAAATCGGAATGGGAACAAGAGAATACGAATTAATAACTCTCAAATAATAATATAAAAAACCTCTGATAATTTTATATCAGAGGTTTTTTCTTACAAAATATTTGAATAAAATTTAATCAGAGTCATTCATTAAATAATATTTTACATTTAGTGAAAATTATGACAAAATGCTGTTATAAAAATGGAAAAGAAATCTTTTTGCATTTTCAATAGATAAGGAAGCTATAAATGAATAGTCTAAGTAATCAAGATATTAAAAGATTAGTTTTGGTTGTGGATGATGAATTTGTTAACAGAGAAATGCTGGGCTTTATTATCAAACGCGATTACAATGTAATTAATGCCAAAAACGGTAAAGAAGCTCTTGAACTCATTCGAAAGCATAAAACAATTCTTTCCCTTGTGTTATTAGACCTTCTAATGCCTGTAATGGATGGCTTTACCGTTCTAAAAGAACTACAAAATGATCAGGAACTTTCTAAAATACCTGTAATTGTTTTAACTTCTGAAAAGTCAGCAGAAATAGAAAGTTTAAGACTTGGAGCCGTCGATTTTATCACCAAGCCTTATGATATGCCCGAAGTAATTCTTGCCAGAGTCCGCAGAAGTATTGAACTCTCTGAAGGCTCTAAAATGATTCAGAATACCAGCCATGATGAAACTACCGGCTTGTTATCAAAAGATTTCTTCTTCCAGTTCTGTGAAAGATATGACAAATATTTCCCCAATGAAAAAATGGATGCAGTCGCTTTTAACATTAATCATCTATCACTGATAAATGAAATTAATGGACGCTCCGCAGGGACTGAAATAATAAAGAAAATAGCTGATGCAATCAAAGTTTTGCTTAATATGACCAATGGTATGGCATGCAGATTCTCAGACACTTTCTATCTTTACATCGAACATCATGATAATTGTGAAGAAATGCTGAAAAAGTTTTTGAATGAATTTAACAGTTTATTTAAAAACTCAAGAACAAGATTGGTTTGCGGTGTTAATCAGATAGTAGACAAGAAAGTTGATGTTTACAGACGATTTGACAGAGCTATGATGGCTTGCAACTCACTGAAGAACAACTATCATACCAATATAAGTTTCTATGATACAGATCTTCACAAAAAAGAACTTTTTGAAGAATGTCTTGTTGCTGACGTTGATTCTTCACTTATAAACAAGAATTTTATAGTTTACTATCAGCCAAAATATGATATTTCAGGCACAAGACCAAGACTTTCTAGTGCTGAAGCTCTTATCAGATGGAATCACCCAGAATTTGGCATGGTAAGTCCTGCTACCTTTATTCCATTGTTAGAAGAAAACGGTCTTGTTTCAAAAATAGACCATTTCGTTTGGCAGGAAGCAGCCACTCAGGTTCGCAGATGGCGCGATGCTTACAATATTACTATTCCTGTTTCTGTTAACCTCTCTAGAATTGATATCTATAATCCGAAGCTTGAAGAAAACTTTATTAAACTTATTGAAACCTGTGGACTTTCTACAAGAGATATAATGCTTGAAATTACTGAATCTGCCTATACTGATAATTCTGACCAGATTATTCAGGTTGTTGAAAGTCTGCGCTCTAAAGGCTTCTTTATTGAAATGGATGATTTCGGGTCAGGTTACTCTTCGTTGAATATGCTTTCAGAACTTCCTATTGATGCGTTGAAGTTAGATATGAAGTTTATTAAAAATATTGCCACAAATCCGAAGGCTCTTCACATGGTTGAGCTAATGATGGAAATTGCAGACTTCTTGAAAGTTTCTGTTGTTGCAGAAGGCGTTGAAACAGAAGAACAGTGCAAACTTTTGAAACAACTCAAGTGTAATATTATCCAGGGTTTCTACTTCTCGAAACCATTGCCTCCAGAAGAATTTAAGCTTCTGATAGAAAAAGAAGCAGGAGCCCGCGGAAGCGAAGCAAAGGAGATAGAATATGTTAAGTGTTGATAAAATGAAGGAATTAGGTGCAAATACAGAAGAAGGTCTCGGAAGATGCCTTAATAACGAAATGTTCTATCTCAATCTTGTTCAGATGGGACTAAAAGACGAAGGTTTTGAGAAACTTGAAGAAGTTCTCAAAACAAATGACTTAGATAAAGGCTTTGAAATAGCTCATGGATTAAAAGGAGTTATTGGGAATCTCGCTATAACCCCTATATATGATGCTATTTGCGAAATTACCGAAGAATTAAGAGCTAGAAAACAGATTGACTATTCGCCAATGCTAGCTAAAATCAAAGAAACAAGAGAAAAATTTACCTCTCTACTTTAATAAAAGGAGTAAATCATGCAGATAAACATAAACAATGTAGATTCAAATGGAGTCTTAAACGTATCAATAGAAGGAAGTATTGATACTTTGACTGCCCAAGATTTTGAAAACCAGATTACTAAGGCTTTAGAAGGTGTTAAAGAATTAATTCTGGATTTCGGGAAAGTACAATATGTTTCCAGTGCTGGATTAAGAGCAATATTAGGATTAAATACTAAAATGGAAGATCAAGGCAAAATGGTAATAAAAAATATCGACGAAAGCGTTCGCGATGTTTTTGAAATGACAGGATTTGATGAACTTTTAAACTTAGAATAAAAAATGGATATTCAAGTTTTTCCAACATTAAACGTTGATTCTAAAATAGAAAATTTCTCTGCTGTTAAAGAATGGCTGCAGTCTATTTTAGATAAAATAGACTGCGAAGGAAAACCAGCAAAACAATTATTTATAGCCGTAGACGAAATATATACGAATATAGTTAATTACGCTTATGAAGGTGTAGGTAAAATAGAATTATCTGCCTCGTTCAATCAAACAGACAATACTCTAAAAATAACAATAAAAGATAGTGGTTTTGCTTATAACCCTCTAGAGAAACCTGATCCAGACATCGCTAAACGTATAAAAGATAAAACCGTTGGTGGCTTGGGTGTTTTTATGGTTAAAAAATTAACAGATTCTATAGAGTATTACAGACGAGAGAATGAGAATATTCTTATTTTAAATAAAAAAATAGATTGAAAGCTTTTACGATGAAAAAAATATTTACCATATGGCTAACAATATTTGTTGTTGCTGCTTTTGTTATCACATTGATTTGTTCATACAGAATTCAAAGCACTTTAGCTCAAGAAACAGCTTTAAACATGCTTAATGAAAATCTGAATGATGCAGAAGCTAGAATATTACATTCTAATAGTAATTTAGAACGTATAAAAGAATTAACTGAAAATGGGGCTTTAACCAAAACAAGATCCTTTGCGAGAATAGTAAAAAATACTCCAGATTTGTGTAATAGTTTAATAGCTTTTGACAAAGCCATAGAATCAGTTAAAGATAAAATTTCCAGTCTAGATTACGATGGAAAAATTAAGCTTTATCAAGAAGTGATAATGGCTTGTCCTGAATATAAAGCCAATAATAGTCTTTTAGAAAGACTAAAACAGGATTTCGATGTAGATGAAGTAACAATAACTAACGGCGATGGAATTATGGTTTCTTCTATTCCTGTCGATTATATCGGTTATGATATGACCTCAAGAGAACAATCTAACGAATTCGTTAAAAAACTAATAGTAGGTCAAGACAACGAATATGTTCAAAATCCTATGCCAAATGGTTATTTGAAAAAGATATTTCAGTATGTAGGGGTTAGAAGACAAGATGCCAAAGGTTTTGTCCAGATAGGTTATTCCCCTCAAAGATTAGAAGAAGCTGAAAAATTAGCAGATATCTATAATATTTCTAAGGATTTCAGAATAGGAAATAATGGAAAATTAAAGATATCAAAAGCAATAGACAATAAAGATGCTGTAGATTTTTTAAATGGCGAAAAACAAAAAACAATTAGAAAAGAAATAGATGGAAAGCCTTCTTTATGTGTTTACAGAAAATATAATGATTTAATACTTAGAGCAAGTCTTCCAGAAGACGAAATGTTTTTGTCTAGAAACACAGTTGTTCAGTCTATGGCTATTGCTTATTTCGTCCTATTTTCTATAGTTTATGTATTAATATCTTTATTGCTCCAGAAAGTTGTTATCAGAGGAATTTACTCTGTTAATGATTCATTGCACAAAATAACCGACGGTGATTTAAACGAAAAAGTTAAAGTTCATAATACAGAAGAATTTGACGTTCTTTCAAATGGCATCAACACTACTGTTAATGCTTTAAAGAAAGCTATTGAAGCAGAATCGAAACGTATTGATGCTGAATTAGAAATAGGAAGAACCATTCAAAACTCTGTTCTTCCCGATGATTTTCCTGATAATGACACATATACAATTTATGCGACAATGGATACAGCAAAAGAAGTCGGCGGAGATTTCTATGACTTTTTCTCCATAGATAAGACTCATAATGCAATGCTGGTAGCAGACGTTTCTGGCAAAGGTATTACTGCAGCTTTATTTATGATGAACGCCAAAGCATTGATTAAAGAATTGATATTAAGCGGGAAAGAACCTGCTGTAGCTATTAAAGAAGCTAATTTAGAATTGTGCGAAAACAACAAAGCCAGAATGTTTCTAACTCTCTTCCTTGCTATATTAGATACAGAAACAGGCAAGATGGTTTGTGTGAATGCTGGTCACAATCCTCCTTTGTTGTATCATAATGGTGCTTGGGAATATCTGATAATAAAACATTCTATGGCCTTAGGCGTTTCTAACAAAATAAGATTTACTGAAGTAGAAGTAAAACTAGACCATAATGATTCTTTCTTCTTGTATACAGATGGTGTTACAGAAGCTCAAAATGTTAATCAGGAACTTTATGGTGAAAAAAGATTGAAAGAATTCTTGTCTAACCAGGAAGAAAATAACCCCAAAACTATTTTACCTGCTATTAGAGAACAACTTAAAATCTTTGCAGGTGAAGCACCACAAAGTGATGATATAACAATGATTATGGGATTGTATAAATAGTAAATAGAAATAAAAAAGAGTGATAGTATTCAGCTATCACTCTTTTTTTATTTAGACTTAGTTTAACAATTAAAGGCCTAATGAACTGTAATCTTTTTTATAAACAATTTCAGTCTGTTTTCTACATTTTTTCCAGGTGATTTCGCCTGGTCTGATACAGTCTTGAACAGGGCAAACATTAAGACAAAGATGACAACCAACACATTTATCTTTTATAAGTACTGGCTTTCTATTGTCTTCGTCCCATTTAATTGCCTGATGACCACCGTCGAAGCAAGATATATAGCATCTACCGCAACCTAAGCATTTTTCATCATCAAATTTTGGAAGAAGCATAAAATCTCTATTGAGTTCTTCAGCTGGAATTATGTTTCCAAGAGCTTTACCAATGAAATCGTCTAAGTGATTATAACCTCTTTCATCCATATAGTGCATCAGACCGTTTTTCATGTCTTCTACAACTCTATAGCCATACTGCATTACAGAAGTAGTAACCTGAAGATTTCTACAACCAATAACTAAGAATTCAGCAGCATCACGCCAAGTTTCGATTCCGCCAATACCGGAAAGTTCTAATCCTTTGATACCCTGAAGAAGCTGAGTACAGAATCTTAAAGCTATAGGCTTTATGGCAGCACCTGAATAACCGGAAATAGAAGATTTTCCGTTTACTACCGGCATAGCTGTCATATTTTCAAAATCTATATTGGTAATAGATTTAATCGTATTTATAGCAGAAACGCTTTTTGCGCCACCTTCCATGGCTTTTTTAGCCAAAGAAACCATTTCGGTGCAGTTAGGGGTCATTTTTGCTATAAATGGAATTTTGGTAGCAGACGCAACCGCCTGGCTATATTTGAAAAGCAATTCAGGGTTAGTTCCAACATCTGAACCCATTGCACTAGTAGCCATCTGAGGGCATGAGAAATTACCTTCAATAAGCTTTGCTCCGCATTGTTCTGCCATAACTGCAAGCTTTTTCCATTCTTCAACGGTTGAACCCATAATAGAAGCAACTGTTATATGTTCTGGGAAATCATGATTCAGCTTGGCCATAGCTTCAAAGTTTTCTTCAGGAGTATGCTGAGAAACCTGTTCCATGTTTTTAAAGCCTATCCAAGGAGTTCCTTCTTTATTTACGTTGTCAAATCTTGGTGAACATTCATCCATTGCATAAGGACAAACGGTTTTGAAGAAACAACCAGCCCAGCCTTCTTTATATGCTTTAGCAACCATTTCATAATTAGCACAAACTGGTGATGAAGAAAGGAAAAATGGGCTAAGACAGTCAACTCCAAGATATTTTATTGATAAATCTTTTTTTATTGTCATTTTCCCTCTCCTTAATTCTTTCTTTCTAAGTAGTTAATTATGGCTACAGTAGCTTCTTTACCAGCTTTTACAGCCTCAACAACAGTTTTTGCGCCATGAACCACATCGCCGCCAGCAAAATATTTACCTGTAATATTGGTATTATTTGCTTTTATTAGGCCTTTTTCATTTATGTATTCATCAGAGAAAAGACCTAAATCCTTAGCTTCAGAACTTTGACCAGTAGCAAAAACAACAATGTCTGCAGAGACTGTCATGTTGTCAGTTTTATTTCTAAAACCTTCGAATTCGACTTTTTCAACACTTCCATTGCCCTTTACTGCAACTGGAGCCATATTTGTTGTAAGGCTTATGCCTCGTTCAAAAGCATGAACAAATTCTCTCATATTACCAGGAGCTTCTTCCAAGGTTCTTCTATAAACGATTCTTACGTCTTTAGCTCCGTAAACATTGGCAGTAACAGCACAGTCAATAGCCACATCGCCACCGCCAACAACGACAACATTTTTATCTTTTACAAAATAAGAATTGCCTTTTCTAAATTCTTTTAAAAACTTAACAGCAGAAAAAGACCCTTGGAGATTGATTCCTTCTATATTGGGAAGGTTTTCGCCCCATAATCCTGTTCCTACAAAAACAGCATCAAAAGTATCTAAATCTTCTTTTGTTACTTTTGAATTGAAATTGAATTTTACTCCAAGATTTTTAATCTGTTCTATATCGTAATCAATAACTTCTTGAGGAAGTCTAACCGGTGCTATTCCATAAGTCAGCATTCCACCAGCCTTAGCTTCTTTTTCAAAAATGCTTACGTCATATCCTGCTTTTGCCAATTCAGCAGCAACCGTTAATGAAGCAGGACCGGCACCAACACAGGCAACTTTTTTATTTTTCTTTGTGTCAGAAACTTTCAAGTTTTTCATTCCATAAGCTTTTTCCTGCTGTACAGCAAATTGCTGTAACAAACCAATTCTTATTGGTTTTTCAATTTTAGTAGCACTACAAGCTTTTTCACAAAGAGTATCATAAGGACAGACTCTAGCGCAGATACCGCCAAGAGGATTGTTCTCTCTAATTGTTTCTGCTGCCCCTTTTACATTTCTGAATCTTATTGAACGGATGAATTTTGCGGGATCAGTTCCAGCAGGGCAACTCTGACTGCAAGGTGCATCATAACATAGTAAACACCTAGCAGCTTCTTCCATAGCAATTTTTGGACTAATGTATTTCAGGCCTTCTACATCATTATAAGTTTGTTTAAGAATACTGCTCACTTAGGTAAGCTCCTTTGCCTTGTTAATATGAAAAAAAATCTGTCGTTGAGGGAAAATATATCTTATTTTCTTTCTATATGTCAATTAATCACAACATTAAAATCTTGATTTGCCAATTGAAAAAGTAAATCGAATTTAAATTGCGTTTAGTTCTGCAAAAATAGAAATTGCATTTAGTCCTGCAATTTTGATTTAAATTTTTAAAAATTTATTATGTCTTAAACCTCCTAAAAAATAATTTAAAAGGAGG
>JAFPZP010000021.1 GCA_017417215.1 Candidatus Rifleibacteriota bacterium
CTTATATCTTATATCTTTATCTTATATCTTTATCTTATATCTTATATCTATCTTCCTCAGTCTTCTGCTTCGTCAGCAGTCTTGTATTCCTTAGCAACTTGTTCAGTTACGTTAGCTGGAACTTCTTCATAAGAAGAGAATTTCATAGTGAATTCGCCTCTAGATTGAGTCATAGACTTAAGGTCTGTAGCATATTTATACATTTCAGCCTGTGGAACGGTTGCTCTAATAACCTGTTTCCCGCCTTCGATTGGATCCATACCAAGAACTTTACCACGGCGTTTGTTCATATCACCCATGATATCGCCCATGTATTCATCAGGAACGGTAACAGCTACTTCGTAAATTGGTTCAAGAAGAACTGGTTTTGCTTCGGCAATACCCTTCTTGAAAGCAAGACCGGCAGCAAGCTTGAATGACATTTCGTTAGAGTCAACATCATGGTAAGAACCGAAATCTAATGTTGCCTTGAAGTCGATTGTTGGGAAACCAGCTATAACGCCGCGCTGGCTGTATTCCTGCAAGCCTTTGTCAACAGCTGGAATGAAGTTCTTTGGAACAACGCCGCCGACGATAGCATCGATAAATTCGTAGCCATGACCTTTATTGGGTTCAAATTTAACCCATACATCACCGTATTGACCTTTACCACCAGACTGTTTCTTGTGTTTACCCTGAACTCTGGAAGTACCTTTAATGGTTTCGCGGTAAGCAATCTTGGGCTTAGAAATTTCAACTTCAACATTCCAACGAGTTTTTAATCTGCAGATAGCAACGTCGATGTGAGTGTCACCAAGACCAGAAATCAAGCCCTGACCAAGTTCTGGATCGAACTTATAAGTAAGAACGCCGTCATCAGCACAAAGCGTATTGAGGCCAACGCCCATCTTTTCCTGGTCAGCTTTAGTCTTTGGAGAAACAGCATATTGAAGCATTGGCTGTGGAAGAGCTGGAACCTTAATTTCAATAGGATTGCTTTCAGAGCAGAGAGTCTGACCGAAAGTAGTGCATTTTGGTTTTACAAGAGCTACGATATCACCAGCTACAGCTTTTTCTATATCAACTTTAGTTTTACCTCTAAGAGTTGAGAAACTAGAGAATCTTTCAGAGCTTTCTGCCTGTGGATTGTAAATATCAGTGCCTGTAGTGAAAGTGCCACTTAAAACACGCATCAAAAGCATATCGCCAGTCTGTTCATTGATTTTCTTGAAAATGAAACCAGCCTGTGGACCATTGGGGTCATTCTTCAATTCAACAGCTTCGTCAGTTCCATACTTAACTGCTGGAAGAACTCTGCTTGTTGCTGGAGATGGGCAGCTGTCAACGATGAAGTTGAGGAGGTTTTCAGTACCGAGGTTCTTAAGGGACATACCGCTGAGCATAGGTTTGATTTCATTCTTTGCAATACCTTTGCGGAGAGCAGCTTTAAGTTCATCAGCAGTGATTTCTTCGCCTTCGAAGTATTTGTTCATAAGGTCGTCATCGCATTCAACTACTGATTCAATCATCTGATCGTGAAGTTTCTGAGCTTCATCTTTCATATCAGCAGGAATATCTTTTTCTTCAACTGCTTTGCCCTTATCATCTTTGTATTCATAAGCTTTCATGTTGATTAAATCAATAACGCCTTTGAGTTTGTCGAAAGTGCCCCAAGGGATAATTATTGGAGTAATCTTGCTGTCGAGAGCTTTGAGAGATTCGTAGGTCTTTTCAAGGTTGATGTTTTCTTTATCTAATTTGGTTAAGAAAACTATTCTTGGAGTGTTGGTCTTTTCAAGTATGGCCCAGTTCTTTTCTGTTCCAACTTCAACACCAGATTGAGCGTTGACACAAACGATACCCATGTCAACTGCTCCAGCAATCTTATATACTTCACCTAAGAAATCGTCGAAACCAGGTGCATCAAGAACATTAATTTTACAATCTTTAAATTCGATAGCTGCTAAAGATGCGTTTACTGTTGCTTTGCGCTTAATTTCTTCTGGATCATAGTTCATGATTGAAGTATCATCATCAACTTTACCTAAACGGTTGTTTGCACCAGTGTGGAATAACATTGCTTCAGCTAATGTGGTCTTGCCTGTGCCGCCATGACCAACTATTGCAACGTTGCGGATTTGTTCGGTAGTATAAAGTTTCATGCTTTTCTCCTACAGTTCTTTTGAGTTAAATTAATTTGGTATAAAGTTATACAGTACTTTTCTGTGTTTTGCAACTTTCATTTTTTTAGAGTTTAGACTACAAAAATAAACAAAGATAAACTTCAACAGATAAAAAAATGGTTATTTACATACTATTGTTTATAGAAAAATGAAGAAAAATAACCATCAATAAGCAAAGATAAAAAAAGATAAAAAAAAATAAAAAAAGACTAAAGTTTTATGAATTTTAAGACGAATATATTTATGAAGTTCATGAGAGCTTAACAAAATAAAAAGTTAAGCAAATATGGATGGACAACCAAACAAATCCCTAACTCCCTTTCAATGTGTCGCTAAAAAAAACGGCACATTTTTTATTTTAGCTCACAAGAGCAATAGAGCGAATAGCCAAGCAAAGCTTGGCGTGGTGAGTGGTTGGTGGCAGGTGGTGAGCAAGCAGACTGTCCGCTTTTAAAAGAGTTGAGAAATGAAAATTGAGAGTTGAGACAGTCTTCGGACTTGGCTTTGTAATGCTTGGCAAAGTTCTCAAAAATCCCCCAGTCTACTTCGTAGACATCCCCCTTTAATAAAGGGGGAAATTATATAGAGCGCAAAAATTGACAAAAAAATAACCATGACTTGCATGGCTATCTTATTCCTTTATTATTCCCTTAAGAAAGTTACGGCTTAAAGTGCTTCAGGCGTTTCTTTTCAGCAGCTTCTTTGTTGTTCATAATCTCATTATAGAGATTACAAAGGGTTTTACCCAATAGAAAGCTACTGCTGATAGAGAAACACAGCAGATAGATAACTTCTTCTGAGGGATTGGTAAAATCAAAAATCATTTAAAAAGCTTTCTTTATCAAACTTTACCTAAGTAATTGGTCACACTAGTATTGCTGGCTTTTTCCAATTCACCCAGCCATTTTACAACGCTGTCAACACGAAATCTTACCGAACGTCCAATCTTGACTGTGGGAAGACCAAGATTTCTAAGAGTGTAAATTGTGTTTCGCTTGACCTGTAAGAATTCCATCAATTCGGGAATAGTCATTAGACTTTCCTTCACCATGATCAATTACCTCCGAAAAATAACATATTTAGTTTACATACCGGTAATTTCCTATCGACCCTGTTAACATTTTTTTTTAGCAATTTTCTTCTATTAATAAAGAGATAATCAGATTTATTTTTCAGTCTTGTACTAGAAAGTATTTTTTGTTATCATAAAGCACAATAACGTGCAGAGGTGACTAAAAATATGAACAATCTATTATATAAAAGAGTTCTAAAATTAGGAATGATTTCAGGATTCGTTGTCTTTTCTTCTATTACAGGCTTTGCTCAGACTTTTGAGCAGAATTTGGCAAAAATAGGAACTCTATATGATAGTAAGAAATATCAGGAACTATATAATGTTGTTCAGCCTACTAAAGCAAATGATAATCTTAAAGATGTAAGACTTTATATGGAAGCGGAGGCTTTAAAGAATACAAATAGAAAGCCTGAAGCTTTGAAAGTCTACTCTGACTTGATTAATAAATATCCTGATTCTGAGTCGGCACTTTTAGCCAGAATGACTCATTTTATGCTTTTGTTGGAAAATGCTAACCCGAATGATCTACCAAAGCTGGAATCTGTCGCCTCTTCATTAAAAACAGTTTGGCAAAAGGGAACAGCCTTTTATAAGTTGTCAGATTTACCTTTTATAGATATTAGCACAAGAAGCCGTTTTGCTTTTCGCTCACTTAAAGAGTTTAACGCAGATAGATTCTTTTATCAGACAGCTGCAGGTTCAGTAGAACTACTAAAAAAGATTTTGTCTAATCCGACTTTATATAAATTTTCTCGTCAGGAATGGCTTTCAATAGCTGTTTGGACAATAAATGAAAATCTGACTGCTGAAGTTTTCAAAACCAAGGCTAATCAGATTGCATTAGAAGCTGGATTTGGAAAGACCGTTACAGATATTTTAAATGCTGAATATTTAAATAAGCAGAAAAAGTCAGCAAAATCCATGGAGGCATTTGCTGCTATTATCAATAACAAGAAGAATTCCCCTGAAATGATTGCCTGGGCACATCAGCTTCGAGGTAATATTAAGCATTTTGAAGGGAAACACTCAGAAGCAGTAACCGATTATCTGGCAGCCTCAAACTGCAAAGATTTTCCTGTAGACCCAGTTGCTGTAAAATACAGATTGATGCGTTCTTCCTTTTCATGCGGTAGAGATGCAGAAACTATTGAATATATAAAGCAGTTTATTAAAGCAGATTTTAAAGGCGGAGTCCTGCCTGTTCATATCTACGAAATGGGTTTGAAATTATATGATGAAAAACAGTTTCAGAGAGCTTTGCCCTATTTTATGATAGTAGCAAAGAATTTTCCTGGTCACTATAGAGCTGACGATTCCTTGGCTTATTCTGCTTTTTGTGCAGGGTTGAAAACAAAAGACGGGCAGGCTCTTGTTGAATTATTGAAAAAGAAATATCCCAATTCCTTCTTTATATGGTGGATTTCTCCACAATCTAGAAATGATAGCTTAAAACTTACCAATAAACCTGTAGAAAAGTTATCTGAGCCAACTAAAACCAGATTAGATGCAATTGATAAGCTTTGGGGCACAAAGTTGAATTTCTTGGCTAAGTCTGAAGCTCTCAAACTAACTGATAAATACAAATCAAATATGGCTTTGTATAAGGCTGTAATAGAATTAGCGAAAAAACACAAAGATTATCAGCAGTTGGTTTCTTTTGGCGAACGCTTAGCAAGACAGATTTCAGAAGCCGACAAGCCTCTTTCCACTATGCCGAAATGGGGCTGGGAAGCTTTATATCCTATGGTTTATGATAGTGAAGTTAAGAAATACAGTGCCAAATTTGGTGTAGATAAATTTTGGATTCTTTCTATTATGCGTGAAGAAAGCCATTTTAAAGAAGACATACTTTCAAGAAGCAATGCTATGGGGTTGATGCAGATTCTGCCTTCAACTGGTAAATGGATAGCAGGTAAGCTTGGGGAAAAGAACTTTAAGAAAGATATGTTATGGAAACCTGAAGTTAATATTAGATACGGAACCTGGTATCTGAATTATCTGCAGGAATTGTTCAAAGGTGACAAATTCCTGGCTTCTGCTTCATATAATGGCGGCCAAGGTAATATTCAACGAAAGGTTGAAGCTGGTCCATATGCGAAATTGCCTGTGTTAGACAGACTTGATAAGGTTCCTCTGCCTGAAACCCGCGATTATTATAAAAAAGTTATGGGGAGTCATTGGAATTATAAGCGACTTTATTAACTTATTGATATTTTTAATGTTATTAAGTTAAAATAACAAGACGATATTTTCTTATAGCTAAAAAAAGCTCAGATTATTTTTTGGAGATGCATTAGTGTTTTACTCAGAAAAATCAGTTATTTATCGTAATTTGAAGAAACTTATTCCCGGTGTATTATTGGGCGTTTGTTGTACTGCTTATGCTGCTGGCAATAATTTGATTCCTACTCTTCTTGAAGAAGGTATGAAGAATTATAGCGAAAAAAAATACTCTGCCGCTGCCGATTATTTAGGGCAAGTTGTAGATATGGATGCAGAACATTCTCAGGCTAGATATTACCTTGTTTATAGTTTAGCTTTGTCAGGAAACCAAGAACTAGCCCTGAAACATGCTGAAATTTTAGCTCAAAAATTTCCTTCAGATCCTCAATATAAAACCTTAGTAAACCAAATTAAGGCAGAAATAACTAAACTGGCTAATAATAAAAAGACTAATGCTTCAAACACCAAAATTCAAAAAGAAGTAATATTAGGTGGCTACAAGTCTCTTGATAAGAATGCAGAAATGCGTAAGCCAAAAGTTGATTACACTCCAAGAGATATTAAGCCTCCAAGACCATTAACTCCTTTAGAAAAAGCTATTAAAAAGATAGATGAAGAAGAATATGATGAAGCCGAAGCAATGTTGAAAGACATTGTTAAGAATGATGACAAGAATTCTGAAGCTTATCATAATCTTGGTGTCATCGAACTGAGCAGATGGAAATACAAAGATGCTATCAAGTATTTTAAGAAGGCATCTGATTTAAATCCAAAAAGTTTCCAGAGCGCTTTCCTGATTGCAGATTGTTATCGCAACATTGGCGATAATGAAAAAGCCGAAAAAGCTCTTAAAACTGCTTGTGATATAAAATACGATGAATTTGCTCTTATGAACCTTGCTGAAGTTGAAGTTGAATTAGGCAAGTTTAAAGAAGCAGAAGCTATTTATAATAAGATTCTTGCAAAATCTCCGAAATTTACAGAAGCTTCTGTTGGTTTGGCACAGATAAGATTAGGTGAAGGAAAACTTGAAGAAGCCATGACAATGGTTAATTCGGCTCTTTCTGCTGGCAATACAGGTGAAGCCAACTATGTTAAAGCTCTTATTTTATATACCAGCGGAATGTATACCGAAGGGTTGGAACAAATTGAGGTTGCTTTAAGAAACGCTCCTGGTAATTCCAAATATATTCTTGCCAGAGCTCAGCTTAATATAGAAATGCTCAGCTATACAAAAGCAATGGATGATGCAACCGCCGTTTTGAATAAAAATCCTGATTCTATGGCTGCCAGACTTGTAATTGCAAGAGCTCTTGTTTTATCTGCTGCTGATGATGAAGCAGAAGCTCAATTAGAAGAAATATCTAAGATGGGTGAACCACCTGAATACTATAAACTTCGTGGTATGATAGCAAAACGCAAAGGTTTTGAAGAAGATGCTAAGAAAGATTATAGTAAATATTTCCAGTTAGCTGGTGGAACACCTAGCGGTGCTTTTGATTATGCTGAATTTCTGGAAGGTATAGAAAGTGAAAAAGATGAAGCAATAGCTGTCTATAAAGCTATTGTTGAACGTTTCCCAGGAAGTATATTTGCTGAAAGATCAAAAGAAGCTTTGCAGCGATTAGATTCATCATATGAACCTCCTGCTGCCAATACCAGTGATGATACCAAAAAGTCTAATAGCAATATCAGACCTGGTAATATGAAGTATTAATAAGTAAGCTGAAAGGAACTATTTTCTTATATCATGTGTGGCATTATTGGATATATAGGTGTAAAACCAGCTAATGAAGTAATTTTTGATGGATTGACCAAGCTTGAATATCGCGGATACGATTCTGCTGGTATAGCTGTTGTTGATAACGGAGCTATTCACTGCAGAAAAGATATTGGTAAGCTAAGAAATATCAGAAAGCTTTTATTAGATGATTTTCAGTCTGAATCAACTATAGGTATAGGGCATACCCGATGGGCTACTCATGGTCGTCCTTCAGCTTTTAATGCTCACCCACATGCTGATTGCCATAATACTCTGATGGTTGCACACAATGGTATTATAGAAAACTTTATGGCTCTTCGAAGACAGCTTATCGAAGAAGGTCATAAATTCGTTTCTGAAACAGATTCTGAAGTCTTGGCTCACCTTATTGAAAAATACTATAAAGGTGATTTAAAAGCAGCAGTAATTGAAGCCACAAAAAGAGTTGAAGGCGCATATGCCATAGCTGTTATTCATAAAGACCACCCGGAAGAAATAGTCTGTGCAAGAAAAGAAGCACCTTTACTGGTAGGACTTGGCAATGGCGAAAACTTTGTAGCTTCTGATGTTACAGCAATTCTTCAATACACTCGTAAAGTTGTCTATCTTGAAAACTTTGACGGTGCTGTTGTTAAGCGTGATAGCGTAGAATTCTTCAATATAGAAACTGGTCAGAATATTTCTAAAGAACCTACAATGGTTGATTGGAACCCTGTAGCAGCTGAAAAGGGCGGTTTTTCGCACTTCATGCTCAAAGAAATATTCGAACAGCCTCAGGTTATTCGTAATACAATCGGTGGGCGAACTTCTGAAGAAGAAGGAAAGATTTATCTTGATGAACTTGGTTTAACTGGTCCTGATATTTTCAGAGCTCAGCGAATAGTTATGGTAGCCTGTGGTACAGCCTTTTACGCCGGATGTGTCGGGAAGTATTTAATTGAAGAGCTTGTTCGCATTCCTGTCGAATGTGATTTGGCAAGTGAATTCAGATACCGCTCTCCCTTGGTAGATGGTAATACTCTGGTTATCGCTATCAGCCAGTCTGGGGAAACCGCTGATACTCTTGCTGCTGTTAGAGAAGCAAAAAGCAGAGGCGCAAAGGTATTAGGCATTGTTAACGCAAAAGATTCTTCATTAACTCGTGAAGTAGACGGCTTGGTATACATTCATGCCGGTCCTGAAATAGGCGTTGCTTCTACAAAAGCCTATATTGCAATGCTGACTGCTTTGACTCTTCTTGATTTAATGCTTGGCAAGATTCGTTCTGTAATTGATTCTGAATTTGTTAAGGAAAAGATCAGAGAACTTAAGATACTGCCTCAGCAGATAGAAAAAGTTTTGGAACAGAAAGACAAAATCAAAGAAATTGCTGCTAATTATTTGAATTATAAGAGCTTCTTATTCTTAGGCAGAGGTTTTAACTATCCAACAGCTCTTGAAGGTTCTTTGAAACTCAAAGAAATAAGCTATATTCACGCTGAAGGTTATGCTGCAGGCGAAATGAAACATGGTCCGATTGCTTTGATTGACAGCGAAATGCCTGTTATGGCTATTGTTACTGAATCTAATCTTTATGATAAGACTATTTCTAATCTAAAAGAAGTTCAGGCTCGTTCAGGCAAGCTTATAGCAATTGCTACTGAAGGCGACGAAAAGATAAGACATCTTACCGACCAGGTTATCGAAGTTCCAAAGGTTTCTGATTTGTTCTCTCCAATAATTAATGTTGTTCCTTTGCAGCTTTTTGCTTATTTTGTTGCTGACCTTCGCGGTTTAGACGTTGACCAGCCACGTAATTTAGCAAAATCAGTCACTGTAGAATAGTAAATCACTATTTTAAGAATCTTCCTGCGATTCGTTGCCCCCCTTTTTAAAGGGGGAAGTCACGAAGTGACAGGGGGATTTTAATTCATATATATGGAACGAAAAACCTTAGATAATCTTGAATTCCCGAAAATTTTAGGGAAAATAGCTATTTATGCTTCCTCTAGAGCAGCTAAAGATAAAATACTCAAATTAGAGCCATCTACTGATGCAAACGAAATCAGAGGCTGGCTTTCAGAAATTGAAGATTATAAAAACTACTCTGAAGCTGGTATCAGACTAAATACCGGAGCAGTTAATGATATCAGGGAACTTATTGAAATTCTGAATTCTGGTTCCACTGTTCTAGGTAGTGATGACTTCTTGAAAGTTAGAGCTAATATTCAAATAACTGGTAGTCTTAAAAAGAATTTTGAAGCTCAGACCGCAGGCTGGACAATAAAACCCACTGACAGAATCGCCGAAAGAATCAAGGCTATGCCTCCTTTAATCGCTCTTTGTCAGCGTATTGATGACTGCCTTGACGATCATGGTCAGATTAAGAATACTGCTTCACCAACCTTAGCTTCCATAAGACGTGAATTTTCTAAAAACACTGCTGAAATCGAAAAACAGCTTAATTTGTTTTTAAATTCCCATGCTGACGATATTCAAGACCACTATTTCACTTTAAGAAATGAACGATATGTTGTTCCTGTTTCTGCTTCTTCCCAGGGCAGAATCCAGGGAATTGTTCATGACCAGTCAGCTACAGGGCAAACATTATTTATAGAGCCTCTTCAATTTTTGCCTATGAATAACCGTCTTGCTCAGCTAAGACTTTCTGAAAGGGAAGAAATAAGAAAGATTCTGACAGCTTTGACTGCTGTTCTTTGCCAATCTAAGTCGGCAATGGTAGAGCAGTTTGAAACCTTGATATGGCTCGATACTGTAAGAGCAAGAAGCGAATTTGCTGTTAATTACAACTGTCATTGTCCTGAAATATCAACAGAACACGAATTGGTCTTGAATAAGGCCAGACATCCGCTGCTTCACCCTAATTGTGTTCCCTTAGATATTAAAATGAATAAAGAGCAGAGATGTATAATCATAACTGGACCAAATGGCGGTGGTAAAACTGTTTCTCTAAAGACTACCGGCATTAATGCTCTTCTGATGCAGACTGGGAACTTTGTCCTTGCCGATGCTGATGCAAAACTTCCGATTTTTAGCCAGATTCTCTCTGATATTGGCGAAAGTCAGAGCATAGAAGACCATTTGTCTACTTTTACAGCTCATTTGAAGCGTCTAAAAGAAATATCAGATTTGGCAGACGGCAAGTCTTTGATTTTAATAGATGAAATCTGTGTTGGAACAGACCCAATAGAAGGCGGAGCATTAGCCTCAGGCTTTTTGAAAGAAATCGCCAGAAGAGGAGCTTTTAGCATAGTTACATCTCACTATGATTCTCTGAAAAAAGTCGCTTTCACTACTCCAGGCTTTATTAACGCAGCAATGGAGTTTGACTACGAGACTTTTAAACCTACATTCAGATTTTGTCTAGGTATTCCTGGAAAAAGCAACGCTCTGGCTATGGCAAGGTCTTTTGGTCTGCCGGAGGTTATTCTTCAAGATTTGGTTGAAGCCAATTCTGGCGAGCATAAAGATGAAAAAGGCTTGATTGAAGCCATCGAAAGAGAACGTAACCGAGCTGAAGCCCTTAGAAGAAGTTATGTTCAGAAACTTACAGCTCTTAGAACCAAAGAAGCTGAAGTTGAAGAAACTCTGACTCAGCTTAGAGAATTCAGAAAGACCAAACGCGACAAGCTGACAGAAGAATATACTTCAGAACTTCGCAATAAGATGCGAACTTTCGAAGCTTTAATCTCATCTTTAAAGACCACTATAAATAAGAATTCTTCTAACTCTAATGCTGCTGAAGAATTGATGAACGCTCTTGAAGAAGCTAGAAATGCTCACGCTGCTGTTAGAGAAACTAAGAAATCTCTTGAAGAACAGCAGAACATCGAAGAAAACGAAGCTAGAAAAGCAATAAAGGAAATAGACAAGGCCGAATTAAAGAAAGGCGTTGAAGTTATCTGGAAACAGAATATGCGCAAAGGTTTATTTGTTAAGCTTTCTGGCAAAGAAAATGCAGAAGTTGACTTCGATGGAATTGTGATGAGGGTGAAAATCTCTGATTTGGCTCTGGCTCCTAATACTAATTCTAATTCTAATAAAGCTGTAAAACAGGTTAGTGGTGCTGTTTATGCAGTAACACCACTTGTTAGAACAGAACTTGATTTGCGAGGAATGAGAGTAGAAGAAGCCTTAGACGAACTTGATTCTTATATGAAAACTGTTGCTGATACTGACGCAGCCCAGGTTTTTATTATTCACGGCAAAGGAACAGGAGCTTTACAGAAAGCTGTTGAGAACTATTTTAAAAACAGCCGTTGGAAAAAGAAATTCAGACCTGGTCGTTATGGCGAAGGTGATTTAGGGGTTACTGTCGTTACTTTTAAACAGGCAGAAGCCGACGAACCCGCAGGATATAAGAGAAAGA
>JAFPZP010000022.1 GCA_017417215.1 Candidatus Rifleibacteriota bacterium
CCCTATATTTACTGATACTCGGGTTTGACGATGCCTATGTAGGGAAGATTGCGCAAATAGCCCTTGTGGTCAAGACCATAGCCCACAACAAACTCATCGCCGATTGTAAAACCGCAATAATCGACAGAAACATGCTGTTGCAGATTGGATGGCTTATTGCAGAGAACACATATTTTTATACTTGCGGGTTCTCTGGTCTTTAAAAGCTTGAGAACATGAGAAAGGGTAAGACCGGTATCAATAATATCTTCAATAATCAAGACATTTTTGCCAGTTATGCTTTCTGCCAAGTCTTTTTCAACTTTAACAACACCAGAACTCTTTGTGGCGTTACCATAACTAGACACAGCCATAAAATCAAGTTTCTGGTCAAGGTCTATGCTTCGACACAAGTCAGCGGTAAACAGGAAAGAGCCTCTTAAAATAGAGACTACAGTAAGCTCTTTTCCCTTAAAATCTTTGGTAATCTGCTTTCCAAGTTCTTTAATGCGTTCTTTAATCTGTTCTTCTGTAATTAATACTTTATCAATTCTGTAATCTAAATAATCAATGTTAGACATTTTGTTTGGCCCATTCTATAGTCTTTTTCAGTCCTTCTTCCAAAGGAACAACAGGTTCCCATTTCAACAATTCTTTAGCTCTGGTGATATCTGGTTTTCTGCGTTTAGGGTCATCTTTAGGCAGAGGAAGATTAATCTTATTTACTTTTATTCCGGAAACTTTGATTATTTTTTCTGCAAATTCATTTATAGTTATTTCGCTTGGATTTCCGAGATTAACCGGGTTTTTATAGTCACTTTCCATGACTCCCATCATACCTTTAACAAGGTCTGAAACATAACAGAAACTTCTAGTCTGAGTTCCATCGCCGTAAATAGTGATGTCTTTGCCTTTCAGAACCTGAGAAATAAATTCTGGAACAACACGGCCATCATTTAATCTCATACGAGGTCCGTAGGTATTAAAAATACGAATTATTCTAGTATCAACGTTGTGATAGTCGCGGTATGCAACAACAATAGCTTCAGCGAAGCGCTTGGATTCGTCATAGCAACTTCTTGGACCTACCGGGTTAACATGACCCCAGTAATCTTCACGCTGTGGGTGAACTTCAGGGTCGCCATAAACTTCAGAAGTAGAAGAAAGAAGTATTCTAGCTCCGTGAGCCATAGCCATTCCAAGCATATTGTGTGTACCAAGAGCTCCTACTTTCAAAGTCTGAATAGGATGTTTCTGGTAATCAATAGGGCTTGCAGGTGATGCTAAGTGATAAATTCTATCAACTTTTTCACCAAGATAGATTGGCTGAGTAATATCGTGATCAATTATGAAAAGATTATCCGATTTGAGATGTTCAAGATTTTTGCGAGAACCAGTAATAAAATTATCAATTACAACTACGTGATGACCTTGTTTTAACAATTCTTCAGTTAGATGGGAGCCTATGAAACCTGCTCCACCAGCTACGACTATTCGCATTTATTATTTCCTCCGCTAGTATTGGGAAATATTCTATCACGACTTAAACTAAGCTTCAAGATGTAGAGTTTGTCCTATACTATTTTGCCTAATTCTTGACAGTGTTTAACAGCTAATGATAAAATGAAATACTAAATTACAGGAGATGAGGGAATGGCAAACAAAGTTTTTCAAGAATTAGAAGCTAAGTTACCGAAAAATACTAATCATAGAGTTGTTGTTCCTTTAGCTGCAAATGAAGCTGTTATTACTGCAATAAAAGAAGCTCTTGAAAAGAAACTTATAAGTGGTGCAGAGCTAATTGGAATTAAAAGCGAAATAGAGCCACTTTTAGGTTCTAACTATGATTCAGAAAAGATATCTTTCATAGAAGCAGAATCAGAAAAAGAAGCTTTATCAATTGCTGTTAATGAAGTAAAGAATAAAAAAGCAGACATCCTCATGAAGGGAATGTGCCAATCAGCTTCTTTAATTAAAGCTGTTCTAGATAAGCAGAACGGGTTAGAACATGGTTTCATGTCTCATTTAACCTGTTTTCAGCTTCCTGATAAAGAAAATATCAGCATACTAACAGACCCAGCAGTTAATATTGCTCCTGATGAAGACACAATAGTAAAAGAAATAGATAATGCTGCAGATTTTTTCAAAAAGTTAAGTTCTAAGGCTCCTATGGTTGCTTTATTAGCTGCTAATGAAAAAGTCTCTGACAAAATGCCCTCAACAAAACTTGCTGAAGCTGTTACCAAAAGATTTTCAGATCGAACTGATTTAACAGTAGAAGGACCTGTAGCATTTGACTTAGCAGTAAGTTCCAAATCTGCACAGATAAAGAAATACAAAGGCAAGTTGAACGGTGATGCAGACTTATTTATAGCACCTCGAATAGAAACTGCTAATGCTCTTTATAAGTCATTACAGCATTATATTCACGCAGACATGGGCGGATTACTATATGGTGCCAATATTCCTGTTATTCACCCTTCAAGGTCAGACAATACAAAAACCAAGTATTATTCGCTTTTATTGGGTCTAGCAACTTATTTATAAAATGAGAAGAAATATATAGAGAGAAGTAAAAAATGGCAGAAAAAAAAGATAAAAAACTTATACAAGAAGAATTACCTGAAAACACTGTTAATTCGAAAGTCAAGTTTTCAGCAGGTCGTGTTGCCGAACTTCTCAGAAAGATGGAAAAGCTGTTAGGCATTCCTCTTTCTCTTCGTTCTTCCACTGGCGAAGTTGTTTGTAAAACAGATTATTTCTATGGTCCATGCAGTTTTCTTAGAGGAACCGAATCTGGTTGTACAAGATGCCGAAAAGTATATAAAAGCATAGAAACAAAAGTATTAAGAAGAAAAGTATCTTATGTTTGTATGTGTTACTGCGGCTTTTTGATTTTTGCAGTTCCCTTAGAATTCAGAGGCGAAATGTTGGGAATTCTTATCGGTTCACAGATTTTACCAGTTTCTGAAGACAAAGACATTTCAGAATACTATAATAATCTTAAGAACAAAGCAAAAGAGCTAGGTCTTATAAAAACTGATGAATATGAAAAATCTTTCGATAAAATAAAAACTCTTGATGCAAACAAACAGCGAACCCAGTTCCTTTCTTACATAGAAGAGATAGCAAAGCATTTCGTTGAAATAGCAGTAGCTGAAAAACCTTGGAATGTATTGCTGAAAGAAATAAAGACTAAAGTTCCTGATTTTGGTAAATTCTGAGGTAGAAATTAATGTTTAAGCTTTTAAAAAACGGTCTGGTATTACAACCTGATTTTACTTTTAAAAAGCAAAGTATCTTAATTCAGGATGATATCATTTATGATATTATTGAACCGGACCAGATTCCATTAAAACCAGTTGAAACAGAAATAAATCTAGACGGACAAGTTGTCTTTCCTGGTCTAATTAATGGTCACGACCATCTTATAGATACTTCCTGGCATTCTTTTGGGCAAATGCCTGTAGAAAATTGGTTTGAATGGGAAAGCTCCATACATTCCGAACCTGATTATAAGCTTCAGCAAAAGCTCTCTGCATCAGATTTATATATAGTAGGAATGTATAAAAACGTAATTTCCGGAGCAACAACAATAGTTGACCACTACCCATCTGAAGTATCAGGCACATTCACTAACCACGAACTTGCCTCACTTTTAAAATACTTTTATCAAGCCCATTCTGTTTCAGATAAGCGACTTCACTGGTGTTCCAATATTGTTGAACAATATAGAAATACCCAAGGAATACTGCCATTTATAATTCATGCCGGTGAAGGCAAATGTAAGGAAATAAGCGAAGAAATAGACTATTTGAATAAAATAGATGCTCTTGCCAAGAATACAGTTTTAGTAGACTGTTGCTATCTCAAAGATTCTGACTTACAGCTTATTGCCAGCAAAAATGCTTCTATAGTATGGATACCTGAAGCCTGCGAACGTATATTCGGTGCACAACCAAATATCGAAAGAATACTGGAATTGGGAATTAAATTATGCTTAGGAACAGACAGTTCCAATACTGGTTCTTCCAATATGCATACTGCCTTTAGTGCAGCAAGAAAGTATTCTGCTGAGTTCCTTAATAATAAACTTACTCCAAAAGATTTACTGAAAATGGCTACAATAGATGCAGCACAGATTTTCGGAATTGAAAAAGAAGTAGGTTCGCTAGTTCCCGGAAAACGTTCTGACTTTATAGTATTTGAAGACAATGGAAATGACCCGTTTGAAAACTTTATGTCTTTGATGCCAGAAGACTATTCAATGGTTATTCACAAAGGCAATATGATTGTTGGGAACGATGAATTCAGACGAACTTCTGTAGATTTCAGCCGTTATTCAGAAGTCAAACTCAATGGAGCTACAAAATTGCTATTTGGCAGACCAGTTCAGCTAATAGAACGCATATGCAATAAACTTGATAAAGAAATAGTTTTCCCGTTTTTTGATGTTTCTGCGGAAGATTAAGACTTTAGAGAAATAATAGACGAATGCTGAGACAGTTTTTTCAAAGATACATACAAAAGCTGTCTGACTCGTTCTCTTGAAATATTGTATTTACGTCCGATTTCTGCCAAAGAAATTTCATCACAGCCTATTCCATAAAAATTTTCAATTATAAAACGCTGTCTATCGTCTAATATTCCAAGAGCTTCATTGATTGCTTCGACTTTCTTTTTTTCAAAATAAGCTTCTTCAGGGGTCAGGCTTTGCTTATCCTCGATATAATATTCCAGAGTTTCTTCTTCGTCTTCACTGTTAGAAACTTTTAAATGTATTGAAACAGGAGTTTTTGTCACATTAAGAATATTTACTATCTTTTCTTCATCAATACCAAGAATTTGAGACAATTCTCCAACAGTTGGGGCTCTAAATAGTTCTTCTTCAAATTTTTTAATATGTAATTTTATTTTATTGGCAACAGCGATTAAATGGCATGGAATAGTAATGGAGGTTGCCTGCTCTGATACAGCTTTCTGCATATAATACTTTATCCAATAAGAAGCGTAGGTAGAAAACTTATAACCCAATCTGTAATCAAACTTAGAGATAGCCTTAATTAGACCAATATTCCCTTCTTGTATCAAATCCATAAAAGGTAATTTGGTTGTAAACTTTTTTGCAATCTTAGTAACAAGTTTCAAATTAGCCATCAGAAAAATTTCTGAAGCGTATTTATCGCCTGCGATTTTCTTGGCCAGGGCTATTTCTTCGTCGTGGCTTAAAGGCTTTTTTGCCAATTCAGCCATATAAATTTCAACAATCAAATCTTTGCGATACTTATTGGGAAGCTCAAGTTTCTGTTTTTTCTTCTCAATAATATCAGCAAAAGTATTTTCATTTATTGTTCCAAGAGTCCAGCTACATTTATACAAACAATCGTTACAATCTCTAGTGCAGCAAGTCAGTCTTTCTTTTTCTTCTTTAGAACGAGGTTCAAAAAATTTAAAACATTTTATAATCTGTTGTTCTCTAACTGGACATTTTAAGTTATGACAGTCTGTCATCTCATAACAAAATCTTTTAGTAGCAGATACTTCTTGATTATCTTTTGTATCTGATTCATTTTCATTTGGAACCAATTCATCAGGAAAAATTCTGTCGGTTTTCTCAAAACTATCATCAGATATGAGCCCTATTTCCCAACCTAGTTTATAATTACACTTTGCGCAAGCTGCAGCTTTTTTCTCATATTCAGCATCTGTAGCTGAATTGAGTAAGAAGTATTCCCAGCATCGAGGCAGTTTCTGCTTTCTTACCGGGCAATCTAAGTTATTGCAGTTATTGGCTTCAAAACAGTACATAATATTTAGGGTTGAGGGAAAAAGAAAAATGGAGGAGGGAGAAGAAGCAGTTAGGGAGTAGCAGTCGAACTGTTAGAACTACCCTCTTGTTCTTCTTCTGTTAACTTCAAGAAAACAGATTCAAGGTCATTACCAGGCATTTTTGCCTGTTCCTGCAAGTCTTTAAGACTCCCAAGAGCAACGATTTCACCATGTCTGATTATTGCAATACGCTGACAAAGGTCCTCTGCGACAGAAAGAGTATGAGTAGTCAAAAATAAAGTTTTTCCTTCTTTAGTATATTGTTTGAAATATTCTTTAACTAGCTTAATACTCTTAGGGTCTAAACCTACAGTAGGCTCATCGACAACCAGTATTTCAGGGTCATGAAGAATAGCAGCTATCATCGCTGTCTTTTGCTTCATGCCATGTGAAAAACTTTCTATCAATTCATTCTTTTTATCCCAAAGATCGAAAAGCTTGAGCATCCTTTCAGATACTTCTTTTATTCTTTCTTTAGGAACATTATACAAACCACCCATAAAATCAAAATACTCAACAGGAGTTAGTTTTTCGTATAAATATGGTCTATCAGGAACATAACCTATCAAAGCCTTTGCTTTTATCGGCTCTTTATAGAGATCATAACCGCCTATGCTTATACTTCCAGAAGTAGGTTTAATAATACCTGTCAGCATGCGAATCATAGTAGTTTTACCGGCACCATTAGGTCCTAAAAAGCCAAACAATTCGCCTTTGGCTATTTCAAGATTGATTTCCTTTACAGCAGTGAAATCACCATAATTCTTATGTATAGCATCAAATTTAATTAGTATTTCTTCACTCTGGCTCATATTCTTCTATTGCGTCCAACCCCTTTCGAATCGGCAAGTAAACCCAAACAACGGTTGTTATTATAATTATTATAAAACTAATATAGAAAAGTATATTAGGCAACACTCCTCTGACGTAATGAACTCTTTCATAATTAAAACAATATAATGGATAAGCTTCCAGGAATATTAAACTCATAATATATAATCCAGACAGAATCATATATATAAAGCCACCATAAGAACCAGCTATTTTTAAGGGAGATTCAGCGTTAAAATCAGCATTTACACTTCCAACACCTATTGCAAGCGAAGTAATAACTACTGTAATCACCAAGACATTAAAAAAGCTTAGCCATCTTAACGCTGGTGTAGATACTGTAAAAATTGAATTTGTCACAATACACAGAATCAATCCTAAGAGCATCATTGGGAAAAGGTAAAAAATCATTTTTATTAATAAAACTCTTTTTGGACTTACAGGAGAAGATTTAACAGCCCAGAATGCTCGTCCTTCCATACTCACAGATGGATAAACGAATCTCATACCTATAGAAGCAACAATAAAACCTATGAATGGTCCATTCAAAAAGACCAAAGCATTATTTAGTCTTTGAGTAAACATGACTGGAACATCTTTTATCGGCAAAATTGCTAAATTATAAGCATAAATAACGATGATTGCTATCATCATGAAGATTTGGGAAAAAATAGCAGGATCTCTAAGAAAAATAGTTACTTCCTTAGAAGCAATAACATTAAAATCGGGAGAAGTGTATTTAAAAAATCCAACAAAAATCTTCCTTAACCATTCTAATCCGATAAGCTGATTATCCATAGCTTCGCATGAACGCTGCCAGCTATAGTGATAGTAAAATTTCGCCAAAACCCATAAAATACTTAAACCTAGAATTACTGTTAATAACAATGGCCAGAAATTAGTCCAAGCCTGGCTAAAGTTACCATAAAAAAGGTTTAAAGTAGTCTGATGAATCCAAGAAGCAGGAGTATTTTTCATCAAAGGCAGATCCAAAGTAAGCAGATAACTGGTAACCGTCTTAAAATGTGTCGGATTTAGTAGTTTTTCTGCCTCTAACGAACGAATGAAAAAGATGAGTCCAGTCATCATAATTATCGCAAGAAACTGGAAGATTTTTTTCATCTGCCGAATCGGGAAAAAAGCCGCCAATAACAAAGAACCACCAGCTCCTATAATATTTGGAACCAGAATAAAAAAGAATAAAGCAATAGGGAAATACAGATAGGCTAACCAAAATGCATTAAGAGTGTGAGCAAAAGCTAGAAATACTGGTGAAAAGAAAATAACAGCCATCCAGGAAGAATCAAATGTCATTAATATGAATCTTGACATAAAGATTTTGGAAACAGGCTGAGGCGAGACCATAAGAGTAGGAAGTTCAGGATCTAAAAATAAAATAGAAAGGGCAGAAATTACACCACTGAAAAGCAACATAAAAAACAAAGTCATGAAAAGCATTTCCAGCAGTTTTGAAACAAGCATTCCGCCAATAATAGCACCTAGAGCATCACCAATTAACTTTGCTTTACCTACATAAGTAAGGAATCTGGACATACCAAAATAGATTCCAGCATATAAGAGAACAGCGCAAAGAATAATGCCAAATAAAAAAGATTTATTCCTAGTTGAAAAAATACGCCCAAGTTTTTTTATTGAAGGTTTTAACAAAGATAATGAATTCATAATTTATCTGTTATTGAGCGCAAAACATATTCAATCTGAATATTTGTTATAAAACCGGCAAGTCTTTCGTTTGAAAATTCGATGGTAGGTAGAGTTCTAATACGTTTTTTGGTCCATAATTCTAAATTTTCATTATATGTTTTTAGGGTATTAGAGTCATTACAAGCATTAACCAATACTTCCGAGTCATTTCCTTCACTTTGTAAGAAATAGCGTAAAGTTGGAGTGATAGCTATATTAAGATTATTAGAAAAAACCGCTTTGAAAATAGTTGAAATATAGTATTCTGCATTTGAAGGACCATAACTCTCAACACTTCTAGCAGTATGTTCTTCTGAAACAATTTCTAAAGGTTTATTAAGAATTATTCCCAACTGTTTTGCTTCATTAGCCAATCTCAACCAACGTTCTCCACCCCAGTATTCCATATAACTGAAATTTTTATTTGGTGGATTCAAACCAATGTTTATTGGTTTAACTTTTACATTATCAACATCTTTGAGATTATTACAAAGCTTCACCCATGTCAGATAGCTATATGGGCATTGAAAACTGAAATAGAAATTAATATCGCTAGAATCGAAAGAAATTATCATAATTATTTATTCAACAATATATTTTAGTTATTTTCCTGGAGTAAGCAGATTCGGAGAATGGTCACTAACACAACGGAAGCCAACAGTTGTACTTCTATGATAAGGTGTTCTTTTGCTGTCTCTTGCAGAAGAACGACAACCTTTGGCATTATCATCCCATGAGCCACCTTTGACAATAGGCAAACCATATTTGCCACCAAAAGTATAAGCATTTCCTGGATTAGAATCATAAGCAGTTGCTGTCCATTCGCTAACATTACCAGCCAGATCAACTATTCCATCAGGAGTTGCTCCTTTGGGGAAAGAACTGACGGCCATCGGCCCTTCACCAACATTACAACGGTCTAATGAAAAAGCGTTACCCCAAGGGTATTCTCTTGCATCAGAACCTCGAGCAGCAATTTCCCATTCATTTTCAGTCGGCAAACGTTTGCCGGCCCATTTAGCATAAGCATAAGCATCAAACCAGTCTACCAATACAACAGGATAATCATCCATTCCATAAGGAGGCTGCCCACCAACCCAACTATATTTTAAAGCCCAAGCATAGGTATGATAAGGAGTATGGTCTTTATTCTTTGATTCGTTTGGATGACACCACTTATGACCATGTTTTTCAACATCATCAAGAAACTTTTTATATTGAGCGCAGGTTACTTCGGTTCTATCCATCCAAAAACCAGTTGTTTCATACCGTCTAACAGGTCTTTCGTCTAGATTACCTCTATTACTACCAACAGAATAGACTCCAGCCTTTATTTCTATCATGTCGTTATAATGAACATCAGCGATAGCATTAATCTTAACATTACGACTTTCTTCTGGACTCAATGAAGTCAAATAGGGCTCTACAACTATTTTACCGAATTCTTGAGGAGAAACAACGAATAGAGATTTTTTATAACCATCT
Organism: Candidatus Rifleibacteriota bacterium; assembly: GCA_017417215.1. Classification (GTDB taxonomy): domain Bacteria; phylum Muiribacteriota; class Ozemobacteria; order Ozemobacterales; family Ozemobacteraceae; genus RUG334. The sequence goes on from JAFPZP010000022.1 coordinate 9,829, forward strand.
GCGGTAATTTCAATTTTATAAGTTCTGCCAACCCTAAGATCTAACAGACTCTTGCTTATTTTTTCGCCATTTACTTTGATATTAGCCCCTTCTGGCAAAGATTTCAGTTCTATTCTAACGATATCTTTTTTAGCTATATCTATAAGTTTGGTTCCATCTTCTGGACAGTATTTTATATTGTCATCAAAAATTTTATCGCAGGTTGAACATAATCTATCTGCATATGCATTAACAGATAGAATAAGCATCAATATAGTTATAAACAAAGCCCTGTTTTTCATCTATTTTCTCTCATTGACCTATTAGAATTATAATGCTAACTAAATGTATAATCTTATCTGAAAGATTCCTTCTTTTCACGTTCTTTTTGAGTCTTAATAAATTCAGCTTCATTCTTTTCAAGAAGCTGATTTAACTCGGAATTAGATTTTCGCAGCCTTTCCATTTGCATTCTAGCTTCCTTAACATATTTACTTTTGGGGTAATATTTAATCAAACGTTCGAATGCTTCATATGCCGGAATTGGATATTGAGATTCAAGCATATAATGAGCTTGTCTATAGAAAACATAATCTCCATAGATATAACCAAGAATTCCTAATATAACAATAACTATACATATCTGTTTAAAAAACACGAAAATCCCCCCTTCCTAAAGATTATTTATCATTATACCATATAAAAAAATAAAAAAATACGACAAAGTCGTCGTATTTTTTTATTTAAATAATATTTTTAGTATTTTAGATTCAGTTTTCTTTTAGTTTAACAATTTTAGCCGAAGAACCGCTTGGTTTACTTACTCCAGATTCAGGAACACAAACAATTACAGCATTTATCAAACTTATATTAACTTTAACCTTATACTTTTCTTCAAGTTCATTAATCTTTCGTTTTCTTTCTTCTTCGAGATTATTAATAAGCTTATCTATTTCTTCTTCTTTTTGGAAGAAATATAAGTGAAAACTTACATTTTCTTTTTTCTGAAGAAGTTCAGCCTTTTGTTCATTAAGATAATCATCGAATACTTTCATGTCTTCACGACATTTTTCTTTAGCTATCTTACGATATTTTTCCACATCATCCTGAATTGAGCTTTCGAGCATTTGACAAGCCTGAAGATATTTTTTCAAAATTTCAGGACCTGGTTCATCAAGTTTAATTCTTGGGTCAGGAGTTTCAGTGTAATTTTCTAAGTCAAGAGTGAAAAGCTTATTATCTATTTTTAAAGATGAATCCTTATTGTCTTCAACAACAGAATAAAGTTTGTCATTCTTCTGATCACAGTCGATGGTAACTTTAAAGTTAAAAGCGACAGTGGTTTTATAGTGCATTTTTTCAGCAATTGGCTTAATACCTGAATCTTCAGGGATTAAAGGTTGCTGTCCAAAGAATACTCTACTGACTTTAGGGGTAGAACCAAGTTTTTCAATTATTTTCCTGAATAGGAAAGAACCTTCGCTAATCAATTCTATATCGCGGTAAATTTCTGCTTTTTCTCTATTAAAGGTAAAACGCAGGGTTTCACCGCAATTATAGAAACTTTGGTCTTTTTCAGGGATTTGGGCTATCCAGATGTTTTCTTCTGATTCCTTACATTTAATACCCTGCATATTAAAGTAGGATAATACCACCTGTTGGATATCATTCTCCATTGAATATTTCCTCCTGAGCTTTTGTAATCTCATTGTGAGTTTGGAGAGCTTTTTCAAGTTTATTGCCCAAAGTCATGAATTTACGTTTCATAGCATCCTGATTCGGTGACATAGTAACAATATCAATAATAATCTGTTCAAGAGTTCTCTTAGACTGCATATTACCGAGAATCATTTCCAATTCGCCAATAATCAATCTGAACAAATTAATCTTCTTGTCGAGTAGTTCGAGAACATATGATTCAATAGTATCTTTAGCGCTTAAATTGATAATGTGAACATCATCATTCTGACCAAGTCTGTGGATACGACCTATTCTCTGTTCTATTCTCATTGGGTTCCAAGGAAGATCGAAGTTTACAAGGAATTTACAGAACTGCAAGTTACGACCTTCACCGCCTGATTCAGTAGAAACAAGAATCTGTTTGTTGTTTCTGAATTCTTCGATACACTTGTCTTTTTCAGCCTGGGACATCTGACCGTTGAATACAGCTACAGAATAACCTTCTTTTTCAAGATTCTTAACAATGTAATCCTGAGTTCCTCTGAACTGAGTAAAGATAATAACCTTTTCTTTAACGTTCTTGATGATTTCCATAAGAACCTGGCCTTTTTTAGAATGTTTTACATTTCTGGCCATTTCAAGAAGCTTCTGCAAAGATTCATCGAAGTCATCTTTATAGAAATTGCTGGCAATCATCTTTTCCAATGCTTTTGTAAGAGCATAGGCAGAGCTACCCATTAATTTCTGCAAGAGAATAAGAGTCAATCTATTGATTCCACGAGGATTCTTATGAGTTGGAAGTGTGAAGTATTTCTTTCTGATAAAGTCAGTGAGTTCACGATAGAGAGCAGCTTCATCATCATTCAAATCTATAGAATAAGTATGAACAAATCTCTGTGGGAACTTAATAAGAGTATCTGCTCTTCTGTGTCTGATCATTATTTCAGAAAGCATTTCACGAAGTTTTACAGAATTCTTTGGCAATCTCTTGTCGCGTTCTGTCAAGAAATCATCTTTAAACTTCTGAACAGTTGAAAGGTGACCTGGTTTCAAAATTGAAATCAGATTGAACAATTCAATCATATCATTCTGAATTGGGGTTGCAGTAAGCATCAACAAATACTTTGTATTTATAGAATTAACAAACTGCCAGTTTTTGGTCTTTTTGTTCTTAAGCTTATGAGCTTCATCAACGATTAGAAGGTCATATTTAATCTTCTGAACATTGCTCTGGTTCTTCTGGCTCTTTGCAGTATCGAGAGAAGCGATAACCAAATCTGAACCTTCCCAGTCTGTAATTTCCTGATGATTCTTGAAATTCAAACCGAATTTGGTTTTGAGTTCTTCCTGCCACTGAGTAATAAGTGAAGCTGGAGTAAGAATAAGAACTCTTTTTACCATTCCTCTAAGCAAGTATTCTTTAAGAATAAGCCCTGCTTCAATAGTCTTACCAAGACCAACTTCATCAGCAAGTAAAGCACGACCATTAAGCTTTTCTATAACAGCATGAGCAGTGTTAAGCTGATGTTCATAAGCGCTTACACCAAAACAGCTCTTCAAAGCAAGAAGTTCGTTTGAATTTGTTCCAGTGCCTAATTCATGACATTTCTGAACAAGTCTTGTTTCAGAATAAGGAGAAAAGTCACAGTTAACAATACTTCTAAGAACACTCAAGTTACGTTCGTCATAAGTTATTGCAGAATCTATATTAGAGGAAAACTTGAATTCGACTTCTTCTTCAGCATCATCAACAACTTCAGTTTTTCCATTGTTGAGTTTAAGTCTATAAGTCTTTGTAGCCAGATCGACAACTTCAATAGTTACGCTGTCGCCTTCCTTTACATGATTTCTTTCCCACCATTCGCCGAAAGTCAGGCAAACCATATAACCACGCATCTTCTGATAAATAGCAGTATGAGTAACTTCATTATCATCTATAAAAGTAATTGAAACCAATTCGCCTTTATAGGGGAAGAGTGCTTTCATCTGAGGATTCATGAACAGATAACCCTGCTGAAAAGCTTTTCCTTTAATCAGGAAAGAAAAACTTCCTTCAGAATGAGATTCACATTTAATCAATGGAGCTTTTTCAGCTCTGGTTTTCAATAAAGAACTAGAATTCATTTATCAATCTCCTCAACTTTTACTTTTGCTTAAAGGTCTAACTTCAACTATTATTTCTTCGCCAACTCTGACTGCAGATGATTTTTCAATGAAATTCAAATCCGCAATGACTCGTTCTTTAGAAGCAGTTCCATAATAGTTTTCTGAAATGGACTTGAGAGTATCACCATTTTTAACTACATAGATAATTAACTCTTCATCCATTGTTCTGAGTTTTTTAAACTCTGAGGGATTGATTTTACGATTAACAGAAGTCTTGGCTTCAGCAGCAGCTACAGCAGTCTTTTCTTTTGCTTTTTCAGCAGCCTTAGCAGCATTGGCTTCTTTCTTTTCTTCCAATTCCTTTAAAGCTTGTGCCGCAGTCTTTGTAGTCTTAGAAGAAGTTTCAACGTTTTTAGCTGAAGCAACTACAGTTTCTTTTTTGGTTTCAACTGCTTTTTGAGCTTTTTCGCTTTCAGCCTTAACTTTTGTTTCAGCTTTCTTTACACTATTATTGACTTTTGCAGCAGCCATTTCGACTTTAGAAGAATCTACTTTTACATTTTTCTTGTCTGTATTTAATGCAGTTTCAGACTTTTGAACAGAGGAGCTATCTGTTTCAAATGGAACTTCCTTTGGAACTATTCTATCTTCATTTGCAACTGGTGCTTCAGTATATAGAGTTGTAACACCATTTTTATTCTTTGATGACTGAATACCCTGAAGGAAAGAATATTTTTCTGACCAAGTAGTAATGCCGTTAACGCGACTGAAAACTCTAAAATTTCCAGTATTTTTGTCTATTCCATCAATAGGAACAGCCATTCTAAAAGTTTTCAATGCACCAGGAGTAATGGAATCTTTAGGAGAAAGAGAGTATGTTTTAACACTGCCTTTATCTTCTATTTGAACTCCTACCTGATAATTACCAGTTGTAATTGCTTCTTGGCTCTGATTTAAAACGTGAGCAAGAACCAATCCTTTACCAGGTGCTATTGCTTGACTCAGAGAATTTGCAGGAAGTTTTTCAACAAAGAAGCCTTTTACCAAGGGTTCTGCTGAAAGATCTGTTAAGTTCAAAAGTAACAGGGATGCAAGCCCTGCGGCTTTGATACTTTGCCTCATTTGAAATGCTCCTTATTTTCTATTTTATATTCTGCTATCAATATCGGCGTATACCTACCGAAAATTAAGGAGCAGTTTTTTTTATTTTTGTGCCGTCTTCAAACCTCAATCTTCCATCTTCTATCTTTCATCTTAATATTGTATACTAATAATAGGAGTCTAAAATATATGAAAACCATATTAGGTATTTTTTCTACTATAGTTGTTTTATTTGTTTCCTTGTTGATGGCAGAAAAAGCACATTTTTCGTTAGATTTAAAGGGAGAAAATGTTGTTGATATTATTTACTTGGTTATTTTTATTGGTATAGTTATTTTTGCTTTTACATATAATAAATGGAGTAAAAAAACAAAACAAAGTTTTGTTTCTTGTTTAATCGTTTATTGTTGTTTTAATATTTTTATGGTTTTCAATAGATTTGGAATTATATGTGTAAAAAAAGCTCCCAGATCTTGGAAAGTAAAAAGTTGCTGGAGTAACTGTAGAATTTTACAGGGTGCTGTTGAAATGTATAACATGGACAACAAAGACATGATGGAAAAACTTAATATACCTTTACTTATAGAAAGGAACTATTTAAAACAATTACCCCAAGGGACTGAAAAAAAATGTTATTATACTAGCCATGGTGATTTAAGCACTGATGGATATATTTATTGTATATATCATTTAGTTCCAGAGGATGATAAGGAAGCTAGCAACTTCCCTGACTATGACAATTATAGAAAACTATCTTCGGAATTAAAGGATGAAATAGAACAAGCAAAGATAGACTGCTATAACAATAAATCATTCTTAGAAAAATTTAATGATTCTTTTGAAAATTATAAGCCTGCCTTTGGGATATTGCTTTTACCAATTTTAGTAGCCTTTTTCCCACTTTTATTTCACCCTTTAAGAAATTAAAAAGAGAAAATCACTGCTTTTAGAAAAGACTCTCGGCTACACTACAATAACTAGAGTATAAAATGTTTCAATCTAATCATTGATTCTGAACTTGCTCTTCTAAGTCCTTTTTATATAGCAGAAAATAAGCGCTACAGAAAGTAATTGTGCCGAAAACTGCGATTATTATTTCTAATTCCATAATAGAAAAATTAGTAACCTTAACAAGATTTAGAGCAACAGTAAAATCGGTTAAAGTATGGAGAATTATTGCTAAATGAAAAAGCCAAAATTTCTTTTTATCCTTGCAGGCATAGAAAACTAGAATTGAACAGCCTATATGGAACAAAATAGAAAAGACTCTTTCTATAAAACCTGCTCCCACACTGCCCATTGAACATTTTGCAATTTGATCAGCCAGAGTATAATAAGCTCCAACCTGATCTGGAGCCTTCTCTGCAACCTGATTTATAATATTTACAAAAGTGCCCGAATTAATCATACAAGCATAGGAAATATAGGTAATATAGCCAATCCCCAAAATCGCCATTACTTCAAAACCGCTATGACCTATACCGTATGAAATAGCAGTCTCTTTGTTTTTTCGATTTTTTAACAGAGTCTTGAATGCTAATAATCTTCCTGTTCCCTCGAAGATTCCGGGAAACAAGCCAGCGACAAAAGCCCATAGAATTGGATGAGAACTCAAGAATATGCCCAGTGAAAAGTTTTTAGAGATAACCAAAGCCAGAATAGGTTTTTCCAAAATAAAAACAAAAAGGAAAAAAGTTGCAGCACCGATAAGTATTGTTGAAAAAGGTTCTTTTTTCTTAAATTTCCAAATCAGTGCAATCGCAAGTGGAAAAAAAAAGATAATACTAATCCCAAAGATAATGCTACAAAGGCCTCTGTTCCTACTTTGGCTAATTCCATTACTATACTTCACCCCTAATGATTTCAATAATTAGAAATGACCCTAAAATCGCTATTAGAACTTGAAAAAACATAGGGCAATATTGGGTGACAAATTACAGAATGACCTGGGAAACTTATATTTTCATCTGCGTCAGCGATTTCAGTTACTGCTTCTGGTGAAGCAAAAGGATTTCTATCCATATTAAACGGACAAACAGCATTCTTTTTAAATTTATCTTCGATTTTAGAGTTAAGTTCTGGAAGATTAACCGACTTCACATCTATAGCATTAACTGTTGAAGCATTAGCTTTTAACGTTTCAATATTTGTATTCTGAACTTGGCTACCAGGAGCAACTACAGAACCATTAGCGTTCTTTGCATTCTGAATGTCAATAAGCATTTCGCGCATTTCTTTATTCATACGTCTTTGCTCATTGAGCTGATTTTCTAATTCATGACCAGATGGATATGACTCAACATTATCATGAGCTTTTCTAGTACCTTCGCGGTATGAAGTTCTCTTTGGCGCTTTGGTAAGATAATTAAATAAAATTATAATTACAAATAAGCAATAACCACATGCAATTATAAAATTAAATTTTCTTTTATCTGTTGTTACACTCATATGATTAATTCCCTAAATCTAATCATATCATTTATAACTCTCTAAGTCTATTA
>JAFPZP010000004.1 GCA_017417215.1 Candidatus Rifleibacteriota bacterium
AACAAGCCTTGCTGAAATCTTCAAAAAGCGTGTAGATATATCACCGCCAACACCTGAAATGGTAAATTTCAGCAATGGTGCTCCTGCTGATATGCCAGACTTCCATGAAGGAGCTGACTTCTTAAGAATAGGTTACAATCTTAAGTTAGGCGATGTAGCTACAACCGAAATGATTCAGCTGTATCCTGCTGAATTTGCATTACTTATGGCACACGATTTAAACAAACCTGCTAAAGAACCTCCAAAGGCTCAAGTTCCACCGCCACCGCCACCACCAGGAGCAGGAATGCCACCTATGATGGATCCGATGGCCCAACAACCTATACCAGGTCAAATTCCTGGACAAATGCCAGGTATGATGCCTGGTCAAATGCCAGGTATGCCAGGACAGATGCCGGGTATGCCAGGTATGATGCCTGGTATGCCAGGTATGATGCCTGGTCAAATGCCAGGTATGCCAGGACAAATGCCAGGTATGATGCCTGGTATGCCGGGTATGCCAGGAATGCCAGGTATGTTCCAAGGTGCTCCTGCAGAATTCAATATGTTACAAATGCCTGGAGGCGTTGGATTACAGTCTAATATCGACCTTCTTTTAGACGTCCCACTAGAAATAACCGTCGAATTAGGTCGAACTAGAATGTTAATAAAAGATGTACTTGAATTAGGTATAGGTTCTGTAGTAGAATTAAATAAGTTAGCCGGTGAATCTGTTGAAGTCTTTGTTAATAACAAGCTAATAGCTAAAGGCGAAGTAGTTGTTATAGATGAAAACTTTGCGGTCCGCATCACAAATATAATCAATCCACAAGATAGATTACAGGCTCTCTAAGGAGATTTCCATTTCGTATGGGAAAGACAATTCTAATAGTTGACGACGCAGCTTTTATGCGCATGATGATTAAAGACATTCTCACAAAGAATGGCTTCGAAGTAATCGGTGAAGCTCAAACCGGTAAAGTTGCCGTTGAGCTTTATCAGAAACTCAAACCAGATTTGGTTACAATGGATATTACAATGCCAGAAATGAACGGTATTGAAGCAGTTAAAGCCATCAAAAAGCTTGATCCTGCAGCAAGAGTCATTATGTGCAGTGCCATGGGACAACAAGCCATGGTTATTGATGCAATACAGGCTGGAGCAAGAGACTTCATTGTTAAACCATTCCAGCCGAATCGAGTTATTGAAGCAGTTCAAAAAGCGCTTAGATAAAAGCATAGTCTAAAAATTTAATAAAAGTGAAAAAAGCTATTAACTTGACCCTTTTGGTCATATATGTTCTTATAGCGTTATTTGTTTGTAATCAAACCGTTGTTGCTAGCAACGGTTTGTTTTTAGCAAACAACAATTCAAATGCAGCTCAAGATTTTATTAATGCCACTAAAATCGCTTCGACCACTGAAAAAGAAAATGAGCTTGCTTCGCAACCCCTTACAATAATAGAAGAAGGGAAAAAAAATGAAGCATTGTTAGCTTCTTCGACTTCTGAACCAGCTACAAAATCATCATATGTAAACGATGAAGGTTCACTCCCCTTATTTACTAATCGAACTGCTTCTGCTTCTCCGACTCTTCCTTTAACTTCAACAACTAGTAGTTTATCAGCAACATTCAGTCTTATAGTTTCACTTCTCGGTATTATTATTCTTGCACTTGCAGCCTCTTGGTTTATCCAGAAAAAAACCGGGATAATTTCAAATGATTTTGGAAAAGTTCTGGGTGTTGTTCCCTTAGACAACAAAAGATTAATATACGTTGTTGATGTTATGGGTAAAATGATTGTGCTAGGAGTTACTGAGAGTAACATTAATTTTCTTACAGAAATAACAGACAAAGATACAATAGATGCTTACAGATTAAAGTATGGACAATCAGTAACACCAGGGTTAGATAAGCTTTTTCCTTTTTTAAGAAAAAGAAAAGACAACAATGAATCAGAAAATCTTAGCGAAGAAGAAAGCAAGCTTATAGAAGAAAGAAAAGCTGAGAATATAAAAAATACTTTAGATAAAAACCATGAAAATAGACTAAATAGATTAAAAGAAATGATTATAAAAAAGCAATAATATTCTCATTTTATCATTTCTCAACTCTCAATTCTCATTTTACATCACCAATCACGCCAAGTTTTGCTTGGCTGTTTACTCTCTGTAGTCTACCCATTGTCATAAACGTATAGCTTTCAGGGCTAAAGCCCATACGCTATACTTTTTATGACAAATGTGCAGACTTCTCTTATCTCTCCGCTCTCAATATTTATCCCCTTTTTCAAAGGGGAAAGATTGCGTAAGCAATCTAGGGGATTTTTGTTAACTTTGCAAAATAGTAGAAAGTAAAGTCCGAAGACTTGTAGTCACTAAAACGATTCCCTCATCTCTTTTGCTCTAAGCTCTTCTATCTTATATCTTATATCTAAAAAAAATTACCCTATTGACATAACCAACTAAAAAAGAGTACTGTTTTTTTATTAAATTTCTATTTATAAATTTTTAGGGAATTATGCACCAAATTTTAAAAAAATACCTATCATTTTCGTGCGTACATTTTATAGCTGTAATGCTTATATTTACACTATTTATGACTTCCCCTTCTTTCGCACAACAATCTAGAGGTAATGCCAGAGTAAATATAGACGATAACACAAGAATTGATCGCACGCCCGTAGACAACACCCCCTTCCCTATTCCTGCAATAACGATTCATGTAGACCCTTCAAGAGAACGAGGGCAAATAGGCACTGGTCTTCAAATATTAATACTCTTAACTATTCTGAGTCTTGCTCCATCAATATTAATAATGATGACAAGCTTTACAAGAATAATAATAGTTTTAAATTTTGTAAGGCGTGCTTTAGGAACAAACACAGAACCAAGTAATCAGATTTTAATAGGTCTAGCATTATTTATCACGTTTTTTACTATGTCTCCAGTCATAGACCAAGTGTATAACAACGGTATAAAGCCATACATAGACAGAGAAATAGATTATGTAGAATGCTATAATCGTTCAATAACTCCTATTAGAAATTTTATGTTCAAACACACCAGAGAAAGCGATATGCTTTTATTCGCAGAAATGGAAGGTGCCCCAAAACCTAAGACTCGTGATGATTTCAGTACTGTTGCATTAGTTTCAGCTTTTATAACTAGCGAACTAAGAACTGCTTTCCAAATGGGAGTTGTAATTTATTTACCTTTCTTAGTAATAGATATGCTTGTTTCAAGCATCTTGATGGCTATGGGTATGATGATGCTACCTCCAGCAATGATTTCTCTCCCATTTAAAATATTATTATTTATTCTTGTTGATGGTTGGAATCTTGTAATTAAATCATTAGTTGCAAGCTTTACTGGTGGTTAAAAATGACAGAATACGTTGTTTTAGAATTAATTAAAGAAACTTTCTGGATAAGTATTCTCTTAACCACACCAATCTTATTGATAGGAATGATTGTAGGGATTCTGATAAGCATTATCCAGACAGCTACTTCTATTCAGGAACAGAGTTTAACTGTAGTTCCCAAACTTATTATTACTGTTTTAGCTATTATGGGTATGTCTCGCTGGATGCTGAGTTATATGATTGGCTTTGCAACTAAACTGCTAGGTTCTCTAGATACCTTTGCCGGATTATAATAGGTTTAGTTATGACAGAAGCTGCTTTTCTTAATGGAGTGGGTTTATTTTTAATTGCTCTTGTCAGATTTAGCGGTTTTTTCTTAAATACTCCAGTTTTTTCTGATAATCTTGCACCTATAAGAGTTAAAGCAGGATTATGTGCCCTCTGTTCTATTCTAATGCTACCTCATTTAATAGCAACAACCACCCTTCCGAACCTAAGTGTTGTTGGTTATGGCGTAATGGCTGTAAAAGAATTAGCCTTAGGTTTTATGCTTGGTTTTATAGTTATGTTTTTAACATCTGCTTTAAGAATGGGCGGCAATATAATAGGTATGCAAATAGGTTTTTCTTATGCACAGGTTGCCGACCCAGGTTCTAATCAAAGTGTAGGTATCATTTCAGAATTATTTCAACTCTCTGGTTCATTACTATTCCTATTTCTTAATGGACATTTAATTATTCTTCGTGCATTTTATCAGAGCTTTCAAATGGTTCCCCCAGCGGGTTTGATATTAACTAACGGTGTTGTCGAAGAAGTTCTTCTTTACAGCAGAATGATTTTTTTATGCGGTCTGCAAATAGCAATGCCTATCATAGCGGTAGTCCTGGTTGGTGATGTTGCTCTTGGTATCATTGCACGAACAGTTCCTCGAATGAATATTTTCCAGTTAGGTTTTGCAGTCAAAATAATTGGCGGATTAATTGTAGTTTACTTTTTCATAGACTGTCTAGCTGACGTTATTAAAGGTTTGCTTGATCTAAGTCTTGAAGAAGTTATGCTGGTATTAAAGCATTTGGGCGGTGCATAATGATTGAAGAATTATATTTAAGCTATAAGCTTCAAGCTACAAGCTCAAAGCTATTATTTTGGAAGTCAAATAATTTCGCATCCGCTCACTACGTGAGCAGCCCCCTCAGTCACGTTCGTGACAGCTCCCCCATTGTTAATGGGGGAGTATCATCGGTTTGGAGTAACAATTCCAACTATATAACTATCTCTGAAATTCCTTTCGACCTGCAGATGTTCGCTGGTGAAAAGACAGAAGAAGCTACTGAAAAGCGAAAAAGAGATGCTATCCAAGAAGGTAATGTAGCAAAATCTCAAGATTTAGGTTCAGTTCTAATACTTTTAGCTGGTTTTTTAATGCTTCGTGCATATGGCGAGAATATGTATAGCCGCTGTGCAGATTTTATGAGATACTGTTTCAGCCATATACTATATTATAGATTTAATATTGATGAAGCTTTAATTCTTTTAAATCAGCTTATTGTAGTAACTCTAATGATTTTACTACCCTTTATGATAGTAATAATGCTAGCTGCTATTTTTGCAAATGTCATTCAGGTTGGTTTTTTATTCAGATTCGACCCGATGACGCCTAATTTTGACCGAATGAATCCAGTTTCCAACATACAAAATATGTTTTCATGGAAACTAGTTGCAGAACTTGTAAAATCCTTTTTAAAAATATTTATTGTTGCCTACGTTCCATATTCAACGATAAAAGAAGAGTTTAGAGAATTTATCGGGTTCATAAAATCAAACCCTCTTCCATCTTTTGGAATACTCTTAGATGTTTGTTATCATATGGCAATCAAAATAATTCTAATATTTCTAGTATTAGCCATAGCAGATTGGTTTTTCCAAAAATGGCGTCATGACGAAGGTTTAAAGATGTCAAAAGAAGACATTAAAGAAGAACATAAACAGCAAGAAGGCGATCCTCATGTAAAGCAAAAAATACGTGAGTTACAAAGAAAAGCTTCTGCACGCCGTCAGATGGAAGAAGTTCCAAAAGCTACTGTAGTTGTAACCAACCCAACCCACATAGCAGTTGCCATAAAATACATTCCTGGCGAAACCCCTGCTCCATTGATAGTAGCCATGGGAACTGGTCTAATTGCTCAAAAAATAAAAGAAATAGCAAAGGAACACGATGTTCCAATAGTAGAAAACAAACCTCTTGCACGTGAAATGTTTAAAAAAGCATCTGTTGGAGACGAAATACCTCAAGAACTCTGGACAGCTGTGGCAGAAATTCTTGGTCAGATTTTTAGGGAAAAATACAGAAAAGCAGCATAGGACATAGTTAGGTGTCGGAACTGTAAGCGGACAGTTTGCTCTGTGCTCTATAGAAGTCTACACATTGTCATAAACGTATAGCTTTCAGGGCTAAAGCCCATACGCTATACTTTTTATGACAAATGTGTAGACTTCTCTTATCTCCTCTTTCTAAAAGACCCCCTTTCGTAAAGGGGGATTAAGGGGGATTTTTGAGAACTTTGCCAAACATTACAAAAATAAGTCCGAAGGCTGTCCCATTTCTCATTTCTTTAATCTTATATCTCAAGTTTTGGTCTTATATCTTATATCTCAAATCTCAAAACCGTGCATAATTTTGGTAGTTAAATAATTCACAATCTTAAAAATAATTTTTTTGACTATTGCAAAAAATAATTTACCTGTACTATACTAAATTCTGTGCATAAGTTATTGAGAAAAAACAATCTCAAAACATGCATCAACAGAGAATTTAACGATAAAACATCTAAGGATTACTACTTTAAATGGCTACAGAATCAAAAAGCAGCGGGACATTAAAATCCGTGCCCCTTGCTATGATTTTAAAGAGTAAAGATATTATCTTTGCATTTGGCGTAGTTCTTATTGTTTTAACTTTAATCATCCCTCTTCCCCCTTTCCTGTTAGATGCATTATTAACTTTGAATATTGCTATTTCTCTGACAATTCTACTTGTTTCTATTTTTAATCAGGATGCACTACAGTTTTCCGTATTTCCAAGTCTACTATTGGTTACCACCCTATTCAGACTAGCACTTAATGTCAGCACAACCAGATTAATATTATCTGGTCAAGGTGCAACAATGAGTCTAATCAAATCTTTCGGTAATTTCGTTGTAGGTGGAAACTATGTAGTAGGATTTGTTGTATTTTTGATACTCGTATTAATTCAATTCTTAGTAATTACTAAGGGTGCCGAACGTGTTGCTGAAGTTTCTGCAAGATTTACTCTTGATGCAATGCCTATTAAAGGTATGGCTATAGACGCAGACTTAAATGCTGGTGCAATAGACCAGGAAGAAGCAACCAGACGCAGATTGAATCTTTCCCGTGAAGCAGATTTCTATGGGGCCATGGATGGTGCCAGTAAATTTGTTAAAAATGACTCTATTGCGGGTATAATTATTACGGTTATCAATCTTTTAGGCGGTATATTAATAGGAGTATTATTTAGAAATGAAGCTGCAATGGATGCCCTTTCATCCTATGCACTCTACACTGTTGGTGATGGTTTGTGCTCTCAAATACCAAGCTTATTGGTATCTACCGCAACAGGTATTGTTGTAACTCGTTCAAGCTCCAACTTCAGTCTTGGAGAAGAAGTTACTACACAATTATTCTCTAAAGCTAAAATTCTTGGAATTACAGCAGGTTCTTTGTTGTTCCTCTCTTTAATTCCTGGCCTCCCCAAGGCAAGCTTCATATTATTATCAATAATATTCGGAACTCTTGCTTACGTTTCAAAAAGAAGCGAAGATGAAGCTGAAGAAAAACAGCAAGAAACCAAAGAAGCTGAAAAAAGAGCCGAAAGTGCCAATAATGGTCCTGAAGATGTATCTTCACTCTTAACTGTTGATCAGCTTGAACTTGAAATAGGCTATAATCTTATTCCACTTTGCGATACAAACCAGGGTGGAGACTTATTAAATAGAATAGCACTTATAAGAAGACAGATTGCAATGGATTTAGGTCTTATTGTTCCAGCAATTCGTATCAGAGACAATATACAACTTAGTCCTAACTCTTATGTGTTCAAAATTAAAGGTAGTGAATATGCTACTTACGAAATAATGCCTGAAAACTATCTGGCAATGGAAACTGAACCAGTTGCCAACAAAATAAATGGTATAGAATGTAATGAACCGGCATTTGGTATGCCAGCCATATGGATACCCGCTTCTATGCGTGATAAGGCAGAAATGTCCGGTTATACTGTTGTAGATCCGTGCACAGTAATCGCTACACATTTAACAGAAATAATTCGTAAAAATGCTGACGAAATTCTTGGACGCGAAGAAGTTCAACAATTACTCGACAGTTTGAAAAAGACTAACCAATTATTACATGATGAAGTAATACCGAACATTATTACTCAGCCTGTTCTTCTGAAAATTCTTCAGAACCTTCTTAGAGAAGGTGTAACAATAAAGTATATTGGAAGTATTCTTGAAGCTCTTGCAGACTGCAAAGGAATCAATGACCTTGATACACTCACAGAAGTTGCAAGACAGGGAATTTCCAGACATATTGTTAAACCCTTACTTGGCTCTGATGAAGTATTAAGAGTTCTCTCTCTTGAACCTCAGTTGGAACAAAGCCTTGCTAATGCTCTTCAAAAAATAGATGGTCAAGTTCAGCTATCTATAGACCCGAACTCTGCTTCTAAGCTATTAGAACGTATCAGAGAAAAAATTGAAGAAGTCATTAATGAAGGTTTTACACCAATAATATTATGTAATTCAGCCTTAAGACTCAGCATAAAACGTCTTACTGAAAGAATGGCTCCTAAGCTGGTCGTGCTGGCTTACAATGAAATTCCAAATTCTATTAGATTAGAATCTATTGGCTTAATATCTTTGAAGGGTAAATAATAAATGCGAGACCAAGCAACCTCTTTAAGAGAATTAAGAGCTAACTTTGATAAAATAGTTACAAAGCAGAAAACAGAAACCACTCAAGATTTTCTTGAAAAAATCAGACGTGTTTCCCCACTTTCTGCTTATGTGCTCCTGTATCCAGATTCTTTGCACGGAAGTTTTTCGGATATAGGAGAATGGCTTCCTGCCTTAAGTCAGAACAGAAATCAACTATACCTTTGGGATCAAGCAGACCTTATACAGAAAAAAATATTAACTACAAAAGAAAAGGAAAGTCTTCCTTTTCCTGTATTGGCAAAACAATTAGCTCTGCTAGACCTTACAGGTAAAACGGATTCTGAACGTTTTGAATTTTTAAAAAATATTTCAAATACTCTTGACAAACACAGTGAAGTATGGATTACGTTAAAAGCTAGTGAAATTTCTTACTATCTTTATTTATTAAACGCCGCAAACAAGCTCTACATAATGCTTCCCGATAATCAAGAAGCAATAATTAAAGGTTATGAAATTGTAAAAAATATTTATAATTTAAAAATAACCTCAAAAATCGGAATTCTTGAATTTTCTTCAAAAGCCTTTCTAACAGAGGCAAATACAACTACTCGAATAAAAAATGTTGCAAAACAATTTTTAGGTATTGACCTAAGTAATGTCGGGGTGGTACTCTCTAGCAATAGATACATTCCCCCGATTAACGAAGGTGAATTTTGCGGAGATAAAACCATTATAGATTCATCAAATAGTGATTTTATGTACGCTTTTAGTGAAAACATCGTTAATTTAGCTTTAGGAACACATTAAAATGCCAGAACCGATAATGAAATCTATTGAGGCCATAATAGCTGAAACCAAGCATGAAATTCAGCCTTATGTATTCAAAAGATTAGAAGCTAGAACCCCACGAAAAGCTGGGGAAAAAATTGCTCGCACAATTACAGTCACTTCTGGCAAAGGTGGTGTCGGCAAAACCAGTCTTGTAGCTAATCTAGCAATCTGTCTCGCCCAGGCAGGTCAGAGAGTAATAATTCTTGATGCAGACTTAGGACTTGCAAATATAGATGTAGTATTTGGCATAAGACCAAAATACAATCTGATGGATGTTATAAACGGCGATATGGATATAGACAACATAATGGTCAGTGGACCATACGGAATACAAATAATTGCTGGTGGTTCTGGGGTTATGGAACTAGCCGACTTAGACAATGAAAAAGCCGAACGTCTATTTAACCAACTTCGATTTTTAGAAGACAAAACAGATTTTCTTCTTATAGATACTGGTGCAGGAATAAGCAAAAGTGTAATTTCTTTCTGCCAGGCAGCTGACCAGGTAGTAGTTATTACGACTACAGAACCCACCTCATTAGTAGATGCCTTTGGAATAATAAAAGTACTGAGCAATAAACGACCAGATGCCTATGTATCAGCTTTAGTAAATAAAGTTGATGATGAGGAAGAAGGCAATCAGATTTACAGTCGACTTTCAAAGGTTGCCAAAGAGTATCTTAACGATTTTGATGTGCACTATCTTGGGTGTCTCAAGCAGGATAGAAATATGCACATAGCTGTGAGACAACAAACGCCGCTGATGTTGTTTTCACCTATGTCTCCGGTAGCTGTAGAATTGCGAAAAATTGTATCGAATTCTTTTTATGAGTTGCCAGAGCAATATAAGAAAACTGAAGAAGAAAATAATGAAGGGTTTTTCCAAAGACTAGCCAAAATATTTAAAGGAGGTAAAGAAAGATAAATGACTAACTTATACGAAACCGTCATTGCTGACACCTCCTATGAAGCAGAATTAAAAGCTAAAGAAAAGTTTGGAAACAACTTTGAAATAGTTAATACGGAAACAATAAAAGACAATATTTATTTTGGTCTTGGCAAACAAGAAAAAATCAAAATAACAATAAAAGTTTTTAATAGTAAAGAAAGAAATAATAATTTTTCCAATAATGCATTAAACAATTCTTATAGACTTCCTCAAATACCTAATAATAAAGAAAACAACACATTCTTCCTTCAGGAAACACAAAGCACCTATGAACCTAAGCCTGTTCCTGTTCCACCCAATATGGCAAGAGGAAGTTACCATAGAGTAAATCAAGGGCTAAGAGATCACGTTGATGGAATACGTGGAATACAGGAAGGGGATTGTGAACCCAAGTCCAATAAATATTCAGAAGAAAAAGATTCTTTAAATGTTGAAAGCATGCTTGAATGCATTAAAGACATGCAGAATGGACGCAAGAAAGAAAAAGATATTGGCAGAGATATAAAGAGCAGTAGAATTACTTCACAGAAGCTTGAAGAAATTCAGAAACAGTTAGATATGCTGACTGCTACCATTACTAAAATTTCAAATAATTCAAACAAATTTCTCTGTGAAAATCAGTTACCTCAAGGGCTATCTGATTTAGAAAAAGAATTATTAGATTTAGAAACACCTCACGAAATAATAAAAGAATTATTTAGAGATTTACGCATGAACTGCAATCATGAAACTCTTTGCGAATCAAAATCAACTCTATGTGCATTGCATAATCTAATAAAGAAACGCTTGTCAATCTCTTCTCAATTCGAAATCAAGAAAAGTTCTAACCCTCAGGTTATTGTTCTTATGGGACCTACAGGTGTTGGGAAGACCACAACCATAGCTAAATTGGCCGCCAAATACTGTTTTAATCCAAATAAACCAATTAAAGCTTGTTTTATTAATATAGACTTCTATAAATTAGGAGCAAAAGCTCAATTACAGAAATATGCTGAAATTTTCAATATTCCTTTAGAAGATATTAGTTCAATTGCAAGTTTAGACTATTGTTTAGCTCAACATAAAAACGATGACCTGATTATAGTCGATACTGCTGGAAGAAGCCAATATGCCTATAAAGATTTAGAAGAATTAAAATCATATGTTAGCCGTATTCCTAACGCAACAAAATATCTAACAGTATCATCAACATCTAAATACTCAGATTTGAAAGAAATTATCAATTCTTTCGGGCAAGTTGGTTTTGACCATATTATTTTAACTAAGACCGATGAAACCAAAACAATAGGACCTGCTGTAGGTATGCTTTTAAAGACCAATAAATCTTTAGCTTATATAACACATGGACAGTCAGTTCCAGAAGATTATAGAATCGCTAGTTTTGATTTCTTCGAAGAAAAGATTTTCCGTGTAATTCAAAATACACAAAATTATCAACAAATAATATGACAAAACAAATATTTTCCCTTTTAACTTGTTTTGGGGTATAATTTGATATTTGACTAGCCATGTTACAAAACAAATGTTCTTTCGAGGAAACTGATGGATATTGACCTGTCCCAATATATGGGAATGTATATCGATGGTTCAAAAGAGAACCTCGATTTAATGGATAAACACTTGCTCGCATTAGAGCAAGATCCAAGCAATCTAGAAGCTGTAGGCGAAATTTTTAGAGCTGCACATACGCTTAAAGGTATGTCAGCAACTATGGGCTTTGAAAAAGTTGCACATCTTACCCATGTAATGGAAAACATTCTTGATAAGCTGAGAAATCATCAGCTTGAAGTTACTCCACCCATTATAGATCTTGTATTTGAAACATTTGACGTATTAAGAGTTTTAATCAATGATAGTATCGAATCAACAGATTCAGGTGTTGATTTAGACGGCATTGTAGCAAAACTGAACGCTGCAGCAAACGGACAAGCAGCCCCAGCTGCTCAACCCGCAGCAGCACCTGCAGCCGCTGCTCCAACTGCTCCAGTTGCAGCCCCTGCGGCACAACCTGCTGGCGGAAGTGCTGACCCAGCAAAAGCAGCTGAATTAGCCGATATAACTATCAATGAATATGAAAATCAAGTTCTTTTAGAAGCTGCTAATAACAACAACAACATATTGTTAATAAAAGTAACTCTTGTATCTGATTGTCTTTTAAAAGCTCCTAGAGCTTTCATGGTTACAAGAGGTCTTGAAGAACTTGGTTTTGAAACTTTAAAATCTGTTCCTGATACCAAGGATATTGAAGAAGAAAAATTTGATTTATCCTTCAAGATGGTTGTTATTGGCCCTAAATCAGAGGCTGATGCCAAGGATGCTATTGAAGGAATTTCTGAAATAGAATCTGTTTTAATAATAAAACTCAGTCCTAATGACTTTAAGATTCAGTCAAGTATGGTGCAAGCAACTCCAGCTCAACCACAAGTTTCTATTCCAGTTCCACCTCCACCAGCACCGACTCCAGTTGCAGCTCCAGTAGCAGCAACACCTGTAGCAGCACCTGCAAGACCTGCAGTTGCTCCAGCAGCAGCTCCTCCTCCTCCTGCACAAGCTGCTCCAGCGGCTCCACCTCCGCCAAACAAACCAGCTCCGCCAGCTAAGCCACCGGCTAAACCTGGTGCAAAAGGCAATGCAGAAAAGCACGCAACTCAGACTGTTCGTGTTGATATGCGCCGTCTAGATGAATTAATGAATCTAGCCGGGGAACTTGTTATTAACAGAACACGCCTAGAAGAAATCGGAACCAAGCATAAACTAAAAGACTTAACAGAAGCATTAACACGTGTTTCTCAAATAAGTAACACTTTACAAAACGTTGTTATGCAAGTCCGAATGGTTCCTGTTGAACAACTTTTCGAAAGATTCCCAAGAATGGTTCGTGACCTTTCCAAGAAGCTTAATAAAAAGATTAATCTTGTTGTTGAAGGTAAAGAAACTGAAATGGACAGAACGGTTATCGATGAAATCGGTGACCCAATGGTTCACTTGATAAGAAACTCTATCGACCATGGTATTGAGCTACCAGAAGAAAGAATAGCAAAAGGCAAACCAGAAGTAGGAACTATAACTCTTGTTGCCCGTCACGAAGGAAATAACGTTTTAATCGAAGTTAAAGATGACGGTAAAGGTGTTGACCCAACAATAGTAGGAAGAAAAGCTGTTGAAAAGGGTATGTTTACACAGGAACAGATTAATAAAATGAGTCCTGAAGACATACAGAAAATTATTTATCTTCCAGGTTTCTCTACGGCCGCCACAGTTAGTGATATTTCAGGACGTGGCGTAGGTATGGATGCTGTTAAAGCTAAACTTGAAGATTTAAATGGCGTATTGGAGCTTGAATCTAAAGTTAATGAAGGTTCAAAAGTTACAATTAAGTTACCATTAACTCTTGCAATTTTACCTGCTCTGATGGTTAGAATCGGCAAAGAAATATTTGCTATTCCTCTGGGTTCTGTTCAGGAAACGATGGATATAACCAAATCAGACATAAATATAGTTCAGCATCAGGAAGTTACTTTGTTACGTGGCGATGTTCTTCCGATAATAAGGTTAAGAAACCTGTTGAACGTTCCGACTACAGAGGAAGAAAAGAAAGCATTAGATGCCAAGGAAGACGAAATATCCATAGTTGTCTGTGCCTCTGGAGAAAAGAGAGCCGGCTTTATGGTTGACGAACTTCTTGGTCAGTTAGAAATAGTTATTAAGTCTCTTGGGAACCTGCTTAGCGGTATTCCAGGAATAATGGGAGCCACAATGCGTGGTGACGGTGATGTTTCATTGATTCTTGATATTCCTGCGTTCTTCCAAAAAGGGCAGTCAATGTAGGACAAGAGTTGATTATTAAAGGAGTATAAGCTTTGGAAATAGATCTTTCCGAATATATGGGTGCCTATATAGACGGTGCTCGTGAAAACCTTGATATGATGGATAAAAAGCTGCTCGAGCTAGAGCAGAATCCTTCCAATATTGAGGCAGTAGGTGAAATTTTCAGAGCGGCACATACTCTTAAAGGTATGTCGGCCACCATGGGTTTTGAAAAGATAGCTCATCTTACCCATGAAATGGAAAACCTTTTGGACAAACTCCGCAATAATCAGTTGGCTGTAACACCACCTGTCATTGACTTGATTTTTGAAACCTTTGACATCTTAAGAACTTTAGTTGATGACAGTATTAATCAGACAGAATCAACTGTTGATTTATCCGAAATATCGGGTAAGCTTTCTGCTATGGCCAACGGTCAGGTTCCGGCAGCAGCCGCACCTGCTGCAGTTCAAGCACCTCCACCTGTTGCCAATGCTTCTAGAAATCCAGCTGCCGCAGCTACAGCAAGTAATGCTAATATTTCTGAATTTGGTCTTTCCGATTTTGAATTATCAGGTTTACACGAAGCAAAAGACAGCGGGAAACACGTAATTCTTCTCAAAGTTTCCTTAGTTGCAGACTGTCTATTAAAAGGTCCTCGCGTATTCATGGTAATGCGCGCAATAGAAGAATGCCAAGCAGAAATAGCCAAATCTCTTCCAGATGCTAAAGACTTGGAAAACGAAAAATTTGACCGTTCTTTCAAGATGATTTTGATTTCTGCTCAAAGCAGTAAGGATGTCAAAGAAGCTATCGAAGGCATTTCAGAAATCGAAACAGTAGAAACAACCGAACTCAGTTCCGCTGATTTTTCTGAAGGTCCAGCTCCTGCTCCGATTTCAACTCCTCAGCCAGTCTATACGCCTCCTGCACCCTCTGCTCCTCCAGTAGCAGCAGCTCCACCACCTCCACCACAGCCAGTTGCAGTTGCACCAGCACAACCAGCATATTCACCTCAAACTGCTACACCAGTTTCAGTTCCTACAGCTCCGGCACAGCCTGCTATAGCTCAGCCGACCCCGCCGCCACCTCAAGCTGTTCAACAGCAAGCTGCTGAAGAATCTGAAGAAAAAGAAGAAAAAGAAGTTATCGGTGTTACTCAGCTGATAACATTCGTGTTAGCAGGTGAAACCTATGCTTTGGAAATCCAGCAGGTTGAAACAATTATCAATTTAACAAATATAACAAGAGTTCCAAAAGCACCATCTCATATTGATGGTGTCATAAATCTTCGTGGGGAAATAATTCCTGTTATTAACACTCGCCGAAGATTAAAACTTGGTGAAATAGAAAAATCTCCAAGTAATCAAATCATTATTCTTAATTTTGAAGAAGAAAAAGTTAAAGTTGGTTTTCTTGTTGATAGTGTTAAAGAAGTTAAGAATCTACCCGAAACTTCTATTGAACCACCTACAAGAGTTAGCGAAAGCGTAGATATTGAATATTTGCGTGGTGTAGGTAAAATCGACAACAATATTATTATTCTTCTGAATGCACACAGAATAGTTTTTGATAATCCTAAAGAAGAATAAAAGCCAATCTGTATCTATATAATTCCAGATTATTAGCTTTCCTGGCTTTGTTTTGTCTTTAAAGCCACTAGAATACGGGAAGCCGAATTTCTAACCATATCGTTTTCATCTTCTGAAGCTTCCTGAGCAAAATCTTTAAGTCCACGAATATTCAGTTTTGCAAGCGCTTCCAAAGCATTGAGACGATTAAACCATACATCATCTTTCAATAATCTTCTAAGAGCAAATTCGGCTTGTGGGAAACCCAAATCACCTACAGCATCAATAGCATAAAACAGGGCATTTCTATCTTTTAAAACTTCGGTTAAGGGTTCAACAAATTTTTCATTCTTAAGCAATCCCATAGCACGCACAAGATTACTTTTCATAAGCTTATTTGCTGTTTTAAGAGTTTTAATCAACAAATCAGGATTCTTGTTCCCGACTAAAGAAAGGCTTTTTACAGCAGCACCTCTGACCAGAACGTGGTTGTCTTCTAAAGCTTTAAGAATAGACGGAATAGCATTGGCATTATCTGAAACTCCAAGAGCGGTTACTATATGTTTTCTCAAGAACCATTCAGGTGTATCCAGACTTTTTGCCAGAGCATTAACAGCATTATCAGAGCCTATTCTACCTAACCCATCAATACAGTATACTCCCTTTTCATCAGGGAATTTTTCATATTCATCAATCAAGAGCTTTTCAGCACGTTTATCTGCAACGACAGAAAAATAATTCAAAAGCCACATCTGCCTATCTGGCTTTAATACTGGATATTTTTCTAAAAATACAGGAACCAGTTCATTTGAACGTGCTGCTAAGTATCTTATGCTCTTGGATAAAAGAACTTCGTCTTCAAAAGTAAGATAAAAACCAGACAAAGTATCAATAACAGCCTTAGAAACAGGAATTAATGAAATTGCTTTTATCGCAGCCAAGACAAGTTCTGAATATTCTTTCTTTAGAGCTTGTTTTAAAGCTTCTAATGCCTGTCCGTAATGGAGTTCACCTATTATGTTTGCAGCCTGTGTAAAAAGCTTAGGGCGTTTAACATCAAGGGTTTTAGTTAAATATTCTGCACCAGTCTCTCTCAAATACTCTACAAATAGTTTTGTAACATTCTGCTTATCAATTACTGTTCCTGATTCAAGCACATTTGCCAAAGCCTTAAACTTTTCATCAGTAAGAGGTTCAAGCTCTGGCAGAATATTTTGAATAAAAGAATCAGGTTTGGTTAAAGCTGTTTCGAGTATTTGAGAAAAACTTTCAGACATTTTAATTTATTTTAGAAGCTGGAATAGCACTTGGTTCGTATTTTTCTACTGCAAAGACTTCTCTGCTTATAACTTCATTATTTACAACAAATTCAAAAACATACTGACCAGCTTTGGGGAAAGCAAAATTGGTAAGAACTATCATTGAGCGAGAAACAACACCTTGCTGAGCAGCAATATTAGCTGTTGGGTGAACAGAATTCATCTTTACTCCATCTGGTGGAATAATATTAAGAGTTACATTAATATTTTCTTTTACTTCACCCCATTCAATAAATAAGCAAAGTTTTGGGAAAACCAGAGGGAAATCCTGAACAAGAAGCTTTGTTCCGAGAATACCCATTAAACTAACACGACCGCCAACTTCCTGGCGAATATCTTCACAGAATAAAACACATTTATAGTTTACTGACATTATTAAATACCTTTTATTTGGTTTTGTATATTTTATATTGTTTCTATTTATATCAGATTTTGTAAATAGAATCTATAGTTTTTAGAGAATAGAGAGATGAGAATAGAGAGATGAGAGATGAGAGATAAGGGAATTGTTTATTTATAGTTTGAATTGTTAAAATTGTTAAAATTGTTAAAATCGTTAGAATTGTTAGAATTGTTGGAAGGGTTAGAAGGGTTGGAAGTGGTGTCGGAACTGAAAGCGGACAGTAGAGGCGAAACCTCTATATTAGAGATAAGAGATGAGAGAAAAAGAGATTAGAGAAGTGTTTTAGGTTCACTAAGGTCTTCGAACTTAACTTTGTAATGTTTAGCAAAGTTCTCGAAAATCCCATAGGCTGCGAATGCAACCTTTCCCCTTTAACAAAGGGGATAAGCAACCCTCACCCTAAGCCCTATACCCTACACCCTCGCCAAGCTAAGCTTGGCTCAGTTCTCTCTGTATTCTTCTCTGGTCGAGGTAGCCTCTAAGTATAATGGAAGCAGCAACCGCATCTATTACATTTTTACGGTTTTCTCTGCGCATTCCAGCTTCTATAAGAGAAGTTTCAGCAATCTTAGAAGTAAACTTTTCATCAACGAATTCAATTGGAAGACTGATTTTCTTTTCAAGCTCATTTTTGAAGAATCTAGCTCTTTCGCAGGATTCTCGTTCTTTGCCATCAAATGAAACCGGCAAACCAATTACAACAGCTTCAACTTCTTCGTTATTAATAATCTTAACGACTTCGTCAACTGCTGTTCTGCCAGCTTTGACAACAGAATGAGGAGTTGCAGCTATTTCCAATCTATCGCAAGTAGCTACGCCAATACGTTTCTGACCAACATCTAATGCAAGTATTTTCATGATAGTTTATCCTAACACTTTTCATAGTAAAATAACAACTAGTGATCTGTGCTTGCTCTGAACCACTCTAAGTCTCTCTACCGAAATCTATTAAATGTTTCTGGAAAAAACAGAATTCTAATAGGGAATAAAATATCTTTACTTTCAAAAAAATCTTTTATAACTTTTGAATTAAAAATCTTTTGATTACTAAAAAGATTACCCCGTTCCTTTGAAATCTCTTTTTTTATTCTTTCAAGAATTATACTATCTACATAAGCTTCTTGTGAACTTGTTGCTCCTTCTTTGATTTCTGGTATACCATGCGACACACAATATACAACTCCGTTATCAGATAAATCATCCATACTAACATATTTACAGAAGTCTTCTGGTGGAGTAATTGACTTTAAGTATTTCTTTTCAATAAGTAAATTTAGGTCCAATTTTTTCATATAATCACTTTCTGAGACGTCCATATTATACATTTCAATAGCTGAACGAATAATTCTTATATTACTAAAACAAGCTTTTTCTCTTGCTGGAGACCTTGATTTGTAAACATATACTCCACTAAATCCCCAAGCATATATTATATTTATTGTACAATATGAAACAATTAAAGAGAATATCGCACTTCTTGTATCTTTCTCTATTTTACCAATACAAAAGATAAAAATTATAATCGAAATAAAGATTAATAAATTAATCAAATCATTAATAAAATAGCATTTATTTATACTTAATATACTAAATATCAGTAAATAAGAAAAAGAAAACAAATAGAAGGAACATGCCGCCCCTTTTTTTTTAGTCATAAATATTCCTTGATAATAATTATTTTTTTATTAATTCTTAGACTTCACTAAAAGCAACAACTCCCACAAAGACAAGCTTTGGGGGAGCTGATTATTTTAAAGTTGTTCGGAAATTAGCTTTTCGCCGACTTGTAAAGCTTCGCCAATCTTAGATGGGTCTTTGCCACCAGCAGAAGCCATGTCTGGTCTTCCACCGCCGCCGCCCTGAGCTACTTTAGCAACTTCTTTTATAAGTTTGCCTGCATGAACGCCCTTCTTAACCAGGTCTGCTGCAACCTTAAGCACGAAGTTAGCTTTTTCACCACCAGCAGCCAACAATACAACTGCTGGAACCTTGGAATTAGCAACTAGTTCGTCTGCCATTTCCTTCATTTCGTCAACAGACATGCCGTCAGTCTGACCTAAATACAGAGCAGAACCGTTAATTTCTTTTGCATTATTTTTAATGCTTTCGATTTTGCCCTTTGCTTCTGACTTGCGGAGTTTTTCAATTTCGTGACGAAGCTCTTTTGTATCTGCCATAAGCTTTTCGGCTTTAGTTAAAGAAGAATTTAAGTCACAATCAAGAGTCTTAGCTATATCGCGTTCAAAATGCTTGAGTTCATGAAGTTTTTCAAGCGCAACAGCACCTGTTACTGCTTCGATTCTTCTAACACCAGCGGCTGCCGAAGCTTCAGAAACAATAGTGAACAAACCGATTTCAGAAGAATTGCCAATGTGAGTGCCACCGCAGAATTCTTTTGAGTAGTCGCCAACGTTTACGATTCTTACTACATCGCCGTATTTTTCGCCGAACAGTGCCATTGCACCAGTCTTAATAGCTTCGTCATAGCTCTTAACATCGGTGTGAACCGGTAATGCTTCTAATACTTCTTCATTAACTCTGTTTTCGATTTTTTCCAAAACATCTGCTGGAATGCTTTCAAAGTGAGTAAAGTCGAATCTTAATCTTTCTGGTGAAACATAAGAACCAGCCTGTTTTACGTGACTGCCGACTATTTCCTGTAAAGCTTTCTGCAAAAGGTGTGTTGCAGTGTGATTGCGCATTGTTGCTTTTCTTGTCTTAACGTCAACAAGCATTTCAACTTGATCGCCCTTAGCAAAACGTTTGTCGGTCTTGAAAGAACCGAAGTGCATGAATACGCCTTCGGTCTTTTCAGTATTGTTGACTACAAATTCAGCTTCGCCAGATTTGATAACGCCTTTATCACCGACCTGACCGCCTGATTCACCGTAGAATGGAGTTACATCAGTGATAACAAGAGTCTTACCTTCATTTTCTACGATATCTAAAACCTTAGCTTTGTCAGCCATGGTTTCATAGCCTGTGAACTTGGTTTCTGGGTAATCAGCCGGGTTAATAGCTGCAAAGTTTACGTAAGCAGAAACCACATTTGCTCTGCCGCGTTCTCTCTGTTTTTCCAATTCAACGTTGAAAGCCTTTTCATCAACAGTCATGCTGTTTTCCATACAGATTTCCTTTGTTAAATCTAATGGGAAACCGTATGTATCGTGAAGCAGGAAAGCTTTTTCGCCTGAAAGCACAGTCTTTTTGTCGTGTTTCAAGCTTTCGATGTATTCGCTAAGCATATCGCTGCCAGTCTTAAGAGTCTGCAAGAAGCGTTCTTCTTCACTGGAAATAATGCGAATGATGTGTTCCTGATTTTCTTTTACTTCTGGATAGTGATCCATTATTTTAGCTACTGTTGGAACAATCTTATTGAGGAAAGGTTTATCCTGACCTAAGTAGCTATAACCAAATCTTGAAGCTCTGCGTAAAATTTTTCTTAAAACATAGCCTCTGCCTTCATTGCCAGGCAAAGCACCGTCAGCAATAGCGAAAGACAAAGCTCTGATATGGTCTGAAACAACCTTTAATGCTGTTCTGGTTTTAGTATCATCGTTGAAATGATGGCCAGTTAAATCTTCGACTTCTTTAACTATGCCCTGGAACAAGTCGTTTTCATAGTTGTCAAGCTTGCCTTGCATAATAGCAGCAAGTCTTTCGAGACCCATACCTGTATCGATGTTCTTCCTTTCGAGAGGGCTTAAAGAGCCGTCTTCATGGCGGTCATACTGTGTAAAAACAAGATTCCAGAATTCCAAGAATCTGGCACAGTCACAACCAGGAGCACAGTCAGGTTTACCACAGCCAACGCTGGGACCTTGGTCAATATATATTTCAGAACATGGGCCTGAAGGACCAATTCCTATTGTCCAGAAATTGTCTTTATCACCTAACATCTTCAGGTGGTCTAAAGGAACGCCCATTTCATTATGCCAAATATCGCGGGTTTCCAAATCGCTGTTGTGATAGGTAATATAAATTCTATCTTTGGGCATATTCAGTTCTTTGGTAATAAATTCCCAAGCCATGGCTATAGCTTCTTTTTTGAAATAATCGCCAAAACTGAAGTTGCCAAGCATTTCAAAGAAAGTGTGGTGGCGAGCAGTATAACCGACATTTTCTATATCAGTGGTTCTAAAACACTTCTGACAAGTGGAAGCACGTTTAATATCTTTCTTCAAGCCCAAGAAATAAGGTTTGAAAGGTGCCATACCTGCACTTGTGAAAAGAAGAGTTGGGTCATCTTGAGGAATAAGGGAAAAGGATTTTTTTACAACATGGTCATGTCGTCCGAAGAAATCCAAAAACTTTGAACGAATTTCTGAAGTTTTCACAAAAAGTCTCTCCTTATTTAAGATATAAGATATAAGACATAAGATATAAGAAGGTTGATTGTTTTTATTGTAGTTAGTTTTGTTGTAGTTTTTTTATCGAAGGTTTATAATTATCGATTATTTGTAATATTCGTTGCTATAGAGATATTCAAATAACAATAAAAACAAAAGAAGTATAAGCTTCTAAAAACTAATAACAATAACAACTTCTCTTAAATCTTATATCTCCATTTTTGGTCTTATATCTTGAATTTATTCATACTTAGAATTCAATACTCTTGAATAAATACGAGTTACGAAAGTTCTATCCTTTATAGGCTTCTTATCAGAATCTAACAATTCATGCATACAAAGCTGAACTTCGACTCCTTTAATCTTTTCCAAACTTCTTAAACCACCTTCAAAGGAATTTGAAGGATGATAATAATGAGGTCCCAGATACTTTTGATAATGATCTAAGGATTCATCAGCTTCTCTATTGCGGAAGATTGTTCCATCAGTTCCCCAAATCTTCAAATAGTTCATCTGCTTGGTTATAATAGCTTTTTTAATTCCACCATCTACCTGTCTATAAAGAACTTTTGTAGTATTTGGAAGTTCAGCATGAAGTTCAGGTCCTTCATAGGTATATGTTACCTTTTGAGTGCTGTTGCCATCTCTTGAAGGAACAATGATAACCAGCTTATACATCAAAGCATTCTGTTCATCAAACAAATCACCTTTAAACACGGTATCCAGTTCTTCAACACCTATCATCTCACGCAAATCACGTTCGACAATCATGAGGAAATCTCTAGCTTCATGCAATGTATCTAGAGACTGTTTCTGACGTTCAAGGCTGACAAAGGTTCTATTAAGCATTGCATAACCAACAGCAAGAACTATTGCAAAAAGAAGCATTGCAATCATTACTTCTACAAGGGTTACAGCTTTTTTATTCATTTTTTTGCTCATCATCTTGTCTTCCTTTCTCATTTTATACCTACTGAGAAGGAAGCGTTCAAACCACTTCCAAGAGTTTCATCAGCAACAATAGTAGAGAGTTCAAAATTCTTATGAGTGTCTTTCATACCGGGAACTCTTTCTATAAACTTAACAATTACTCTTATACGAATTCTTCTTTTCTGAAGTTCAAAATCAGCCTTAGTGGGATCGGGATCGACAAAGGGATAGAAAGAAATACGTGGTTCTCTTGCATATTCTACACCAGGAGTATTCCAAACCCCATTAAGTTCCAACGGAAGAACAACTTCTTTAAAAGGACCTTCTTCAGGGTCATCAGAAGCTTGTTCTATAATCTGCTTCAATTCTTCAAAAGGTCTGCTCTTAAGTTCTTCAACTTTCTGCAATGCCAAGTTACATGCAACTACTTCATTTATACTCTTGTAAGTTACTTTTTCTGTAACTCCAAAAATCAAAATCATTGGCAGCATAACAAGAGAAGCAAGACAAATAGCAATTAATATTTCAATTAAAGTAGCACCACTAGGCTTTTTATTAAGTTTTATCATCATTTTTTTCAAAATTATAAACTCCTTTGCTCAAGCTGCCGATACATCTGTAAAAGAAGATTTCGACGAGGTCAAACAATGAAAGTAAACAAAAAACATTTCGGTCTTATGCTTGCATCGCTGATGGCACTTTCCTTCAACAGTCATTTCGCTCAGGCTGCCAGGAAAACTACGGAAGTCTTTTCCCCATCTAAGGCCTATGCATTCAAGAGAGTTGGCGACAACCAATTTACACCACTTCATGAAGTTAAAGCAGAAAATGTCGTTGTAAAGAAAACTGGTGTTAAAATAGACCGAACCAACATTTACATTGGCGGTTATATCGTTAACACTACAGATAAGACCATTCCTCATATTAGAATCTTCCCTAGCTTCACTGATGGAAGACTTTCAACAAATAAGTTCGTAGAAAGCCTTACTCATGACGAACTAGATCTTGCTCCTAAAGAAATCAGACGCTTCGTAATAATGAGACCAGCTTCTGAATTAGCACCTTTATTAACTACCAGCGTTCCTTTTAATGACAACTGCATTCTTTACTGCAGAGAAATTAACGGGTAGGTCTGGCGTTAAGCTGTTCAACATTACTAATAGCATTATCCCAATCAGGTCCCTGAGATTCAGGGGCCTGATATTTCATTAGTTTAAAAGCATTTATATATGCTTCTTTAGCTTTTTCTTCCATATTTCTATTTTCATAAGCTTTAGCAAGACGTTCATAAGCATAAATATAAACATCTAAATCACGGCTATCACCACCGCGAGACAAAAGCTTTTCCTGAAGTAAACCTTCTAATTTCATAATACCAAGAGTATTTGAATCTTCAGCAGCCATAACAGCATCTCTTAATTGTAAAGAAGTCGCAGAATTCAATTTCTGGCGATTTTCTTCTTTTTCTTTTAGCCTTCGTTCGGCAGTCTGTCTGGAAGCTTCGTATTTACGCATTGCCAAGATTTTTCTTTCTTCACGAAGATTTTTAGCTTCAACTTTAATGCCCATAGATTCAACTTTTTCATCTATGCCCATCTGTTTAAGCTGTTCTTTTTGAGCAGCTCCGATATCTTTTGTTTTTGAACTGCTGAAATATTTAGATGGTTTCAGGAAAGAAGAAAAACCACTATCATTATCTTTTGAAAGGCTTGCAGAAGCATTTAACGTATTGCTTGCCCTATTGCTATGAATTATAACAACTATAACAAGAACCAAAATAACACAAACCACAGATATCAAATAAGGATTCTTCAAAAGCTGTAAAATGTATTCTTTTCTAGCTTTTTCTGCATCTTTTAATTTTTTTCTTTTATCAGGTGAGATGTCACTTAAAGGATAAAGCGGCTTAACCATTTTGATTACCTTCTATAGCGTTAAACATGTTTTATAGTATACCAAACCTCTGTTTAATTATCAACAAGCATTAATATTGAAAAAGGTTATTAATGTTAAGCCAACCAACAGTCTACATAGAATAAATAGCTAAAAAAGTTGCAAAAAGAGCTTGATAATGTTATATAGGAAAATGAGTGGCATTTTAAAGCCACGCAAAGTTAAGTTTATATAGTTCTTTCATCAGATTTATTATTGTTTTTTAATATTTAATAAATCTGGTCGCAGTAGTAAAAACTGTATTATTCAACCAAATTAGAAGATTTATTTTTCAGAATCAACTAATTTTAAAAATGGAGTTTATTTGTGACAACAGTATCAGGCAAAAGAGCCAGCAAAAATACCAAATCAACAGTTGTGGTAGATACCGAGCGTGAATTTTCCAAAATAAAAGAAGGAATCAAACACAACAAAGGTAAAATCATTGAATTTTTACGCCAAAGAGTAGGTCCTGGTGATTGGGAATTAACAGAAACCGATGTTCAGCTTGAAGAAGATGCTGGAACTATCGACATGGTTTTTTCAACCTCTGAAGGCAAAAAAGAAAAATACATACTTGTAGATGTATCTGTTCCGCATTTAGGAGTTGGTCAGAAATACCTGCTTCCAACCCAGGCTAAGGTTTTCCAAAAGACTCACGAAGTTCCTGCTACAAGAATAAAAAAAGCTATAATTCTTGTTAGAAAAGGCACAGAAACCTTAAGTATTCAATCTTTGAAAATAAGATGCCCAATTATTGAAATACAAATTGAAAACATTTTAAAATCAACAAAGAGTTCAGCTAAGAGTGCAGATAATTCTGCCAAAGATAAAGCAGAAAAAACTGAAAGCTCACATTCTAAAGGTATTTCAGAAAATATATCAGATAATTCTGATAATGCTTATCAAAAGCAAGATAAGAACTCTAAGAAAAGCGATGAACAAAAATCTAAGAATCTTGGATTTTCAAGTCTTTCAGATGATTTGCTTTATGCTTTAAAAGAAGCTATTGTTCATGAAAGTCTTTCTACGTCATATAAAAGAAACAACAAATATATACGTAGAGGTTTGTGGCATTGGATAGAAAGAGAAATAATGGATCCTAACGTCCATTTCTTTCTTATAATTCTTTCTAGTATTTACCAGAGCAAAACAGGTGAAATTCTCAGCAAGAAATACAGAACCATAGAAAGTTATATTGAAAACCCAGAAAACATTATTAATTCAATATTCTCTCGTGAAAATGCCTTAGCTGACGAAATCAAAAAGAATGCCGAAAGACATAAAAAGACCCTGACTAAGTTTTTAGGCTGTTTCAGCCAAATGCCACCTTTTGAATATCTCAAATCACTCTTTTTAAAAGAATTCAGAAGCAGCAGCGATGGTCTGAAAGCCAGAATGTCTGTTTACACTACTCTTGAACAACTCTTAGCCAGATGTGGTTTTGAAGGCGAAAAAGAAATTAATTATCCACTCGAAATACTTGATGAATTAAAAATATTCCAAGGTGTAATGTGCGGTAATTATGAAACTTTAAGAACAGATAACGCTTCTAAGAAGCTCAAACATCTTGTTCCCCAGATAGAATGGGAAGCAGATGACATTTATGCTCTCAGAGACCAGCTTTCTAAGATTCTCAATCTGCCTAGTGCCGAATTTAATCTTAATGCTTATCTGCCACAAGCTTTCGTTCAAGATGCTAGAAACATGGCAGAAACCAGAAAAGAAGCTTTAAGACAGCATAGTAATTTAAAAGAAAACCGCAATCAGCCTAAGATTCGTGAAGAACGTCCTGAAGGAAATCAGGAAGAATCTATTTCCAAGCTCAGCAGACAAGAAAGAATGGCTTTACAGAAACAAGCCAAGCTTGAACGCCAGGCAGCAAAAATGAAATATGATGATGAATTCATGCCTAAAAAACATCATCAGCAAGATAACATCGATATGCCTATGCTTAGCGAAAATGGCGATTTCCTTTCAGAAGAAGCTATAGCAGAACGCAACGACAGAGAAAAACTGCTTCACACCGAAATGGACAACGATGAAGTAAAACGCATTCTAGACGATCCTTATGCTTTTACTACACCAACTTCCAAAAAATCTATTAACAAAACAGAAGAAGCAAGTGATTCTGAAGAATCTGACGAAGTTGAAGAAACTAACGAAAACGAACTCAGAACACTTCCTGTAGAAAGAGATCAGATAAAAGAACGCAGACGCTCTCGTTATGCTGATGTTGACGAATCTCGTCACAGACATTTCGAAAACTATGGCGGAATCGACGAAGAAGACCCGGATGTAATAAAACTTAGTCTTGCTTTGGCCCGCCATGAAGATAAAGAAAAAGAAAACGAAGAAGAAGAAAACGAAGAAAATATCGAAAATAGATATAATTCTCACGAAACAACCGAAGAAATAGATGATTCTATTTACGAAGAAGCTCCGACCAAAACAATGGTAATGCAGGGTTATCGTCCTTCTAATCATTCAAACATGAACAATAGAGATAACCGCCGACAAAACTTCCATCGTCATCAGCAAAACAATGACAATAACAGATCTGAAAACAGAAACGGTAATTCCAATAACATAAACCGCAACAGAAACAACAATCGCAATAACAGGAACAATAACGGTTATCGCGACCAGAAAAAGTTCTATTCTCAAAGGAATTCTAACAACAATAATTTTCGAAGAAGACCAAGACGCGACTCAAGAGAATAATTAAATGAATCCAATATAAACCAGGAATTAATTTTCCTGGTTTATTGTTTTTAGCAGATTAATACATGTAAAATGCAAAGAATTTTTGTATTATAATTGGTTTTGATTAGTTTTAATGATAAAATAACAGATTAGAAAAACATTAAGAAAAGAGTAAGACTATGCTTAAACCATTTGCAATTAAAAGAGCAATCTTTATATTCGTTGTCATGTTTCCTGTAATGTTAGTAGTCCAATACAAAGGTTTAGATTCAACCCTTTGGGGAGGTATAACAGCCGGTATATGTGGTGGTTTATCTGTTGTTATATTTCCTGATCCAGAGCACCTTAAAAAAATAAAAGAATTAGAAAAGAAAGAAGAAGAAGAAAAACAAAAGAAGAAAGAAGACTAGCATGAATAAAAGGGCAAATAAAAGCGTCGTAGTCGGCTTAGACCTTGCAGAAAAAACTGGGTTATGTGTAATGAACGGTGCAACCAAGCAATTATTATTCAGTAGCACTGTTAAATTAAGCAAAGCCGACAGTGAAAGCAGACTAGTTCATCTTCATAAGCTTTTAAACAAAATAATAGATAGTTTTTCTCCAGATGAAATAGCTATTGAAGACGTTTTTCTTCCATCTAAAACTTCTAGAAAAACCCCTATCGCTCTTGGGGAATTGCGTGGAGTAGCTCGTCTATGTGCCGCTGAGCATAATCTTCCTGTTTTTTTCTACCCACCGCGTAAAGTAAAACAAACCATTACTGGTTATGGAAACGCTAGTAAAGAAGATGTCATAAACTGGATAAAAAATGAGTTTAATATTGAAGTAAAAGATGACAATGAAGCAGACGCCATAAGTATTGCCTGGACTCACGTAATAGCAAGCCAATTTGAAAGGCTTTCGAAAGAATAAAGCTTGCAACTTTAGCCAGTTTGTGTTAAAAGTAACTGTTGCAAAATTTGCAATAAAAAACACTGTAAAAGTCACAGCATTAAATGTTCTAGGAGATCTACAAATGCAAAGTCGTGTTAAATGGTTTGACAATGTTAAGGGTTATGGTTTCATCGAAAGTCCAGACGGAAAAGATATTTTCGTTCATTACAAACAAATAACTGGAGATGGTTACAGAACTCTACGCGAAGGTCAGGAAGTCGAATTCACTCTTTCTCAAGGTGAAAAAGGCCCTCTGGCAATCGATGTTAAAGCTATATCTTAATAGCGACAGACTTGATTATGTAAGGGGGCGAAACTCAAAAAAGAGTTTTGCCCCTTTTTACTACTAACTTAAATAGAACTGAAGGGATTTTTTAAATGGATGAATTAAAGCTTAATTCTACTCAAGAACAAAGATTACAGGTTATAGAAGAATTACGAAAAGACGGTCTAGACCCATATGGTCAACGTTTCGACAGAACTCATTCAACTATAGAAGCAAAAGCTTATTATGAAGAACAGGCTAAGAATGTTTCTGAAGAAGAAAAAGAACATTTTACAACCCCAGATGTAAAAGTTGCTGGTCGTATTATTGGAAAGCGTGACCAAGGCAAAACCATATTTATGAATATAATGGATATGGTTGGCAGAATTCAGCTTTATATCCGCAAAGATGTTCTTGGCGAAGAAAACTATGCTATATTGAAAAAGAAGATATATGCAGGCGATATAATCGGTGTTGAAGGCGGATGCTTCAGAACCAAAACAGGTGAAATATCAATCAGAGTTAAAACTGTTACCCTTTTGTCAAAGTCAATCAACCCATTACCAGAAAAATTCCATGGTCTTACAGACGTTGAAATGCGTTACAGACAACGCTATGTTGACTTGATTGCAAATCCTGAAGTTCGCGAAACTCTCATTAAACGTAGCAAAATAATCAAAAACATCAGAGATTTCATGTGGTCAAAAGGTTTCTTGGAAGTTGAAACTCCTATGTTACATCCAGTTGCTGGCGGTGCCGCAGCTAGACCATTCGTAACTCACCACAACACTCTTGACCAGGAAATGTAT
Organism: Candidatus Rifleibacteriota bacterium; assembly: GCA_017417215.1. Lineage (GTDB taxonomy): Bacteria > Muiribacteriota > Ozemobacteria > Ozemobacterales > Ozemobacteraceae > RUG334. The sequence continues at coordinate 29,102 of JAFPZP010000004.1, forward strand.
CTTAGAATTGCTCCTGAACTTTATTTAAAACGCCTTCTTGTTGGTGGTTTTGAAAAAGTATTTGAACTTAACAGAAGTTTCAGAAACGAAGGCATAGATACTACTCATAATCCAGAATTCACAATGATGGAATGCTACCAGGCATATGGTAATATGGAAACAGTTTTAGAACTTGCTGAAGACGTAATTTGTAACACTGCTGAAATGTTCTATAAAGACCTTCAGGTTCCTTATCAGGGAAAAACAATCAACCTTTCACGCCCCTGGAAGCGTGCCAGCATGCTTCAGTTAGTCAGAGACGTTACTGGCTGCCAGGAACTCACCTACTCTTCTTCCAGAGAACAAATGGTTGAACTTGCTAAGAAGCTCAATGTTGAAATCGAAGAAAAAGATACTGCAGTTAAGATTATGGGTAAAATCTTTGATGAAAAGATTGAATCAACTCTTATTGAACCAACATTCGTAGTTGAATATCCAAAGGAAATCTCTCCATTAGCAAAAGCAAATCGTGAAAAACCAGATACTTGTGACCGCTTTGAACTCTTCATTAACGGCAAAGAATTCGCTAACGCTTTCTCTGAACTTAACGATTCAGAAGATCAGTTAGCACGCTTTGAAGCTCAGATAGAACAGCGCAAAGCCGGTGATGACGAAGCTCATGAAATGGATTCTGATTACGTAAATGCACTTCGCTATGGTATGCCTCCTGCAGGTGGTCTTGGTATCGGTATTGACCGTGTTGTAATGTTATTAACAGATTCAGCCTCAATACGTGATATAATTGCATTCCCAACTTTAAAGAAAATAACTGCAAATCCAAATTCCAAACCTGCTGAAGAAGAACAATAAAAGAATCAAAAAAATCCCAGATTGTTAAATCTGGGATTTTTTTATATATAATTAAATAAGTAAATATAAAAAAGGAAATGATTATATGAAAAAATTCTATATAACTGTTTGCGTAATAATTCTTCTCATATTGGGAACTATTATGGCCATATATCTATCTAACCCACTTGTAAAAAAGAAAAAAATGGGACCTCTCGGATTTTTAACCGTATGCACAAAGACATTGACCAAAGACGCTTCTTCTTTAAAACAGATAGGCGAATTCTCATACAAGTTTCGTGATACAGATAAAGACCTTGAAACATATGGCGAATATTTATTAGCCAAAGCAGCAAATCTAGGCGATAAAGAAGCTATGGGACGTCTTGGAGGAATAAGAACATTTTATAAAAATGATGAAAAAAAAGGTATTCCACTGTTAACCAAAGCTGGTGAATTAGGATATTCAAAATCAAACTATTTATTAGGTCTCTATTATATTTCAAAAGAAGAAGATGATAAAGGATTAGAGCTTCTAAAAAAAGCAGGCGAACAAGGCGACAAAGAATCTGAAAAGCTTTACAAAAAAATGAACGGCGCTATAGACTATGACAAGATAAATAAATTATTTGAAGAAGCCAAAAAGGAAGCTATAAAAACAGTTGATGCTGAAATGGATTTCGCAGGTTTCTGATTTGATAAGATATAAGATATAAGATA
>JAFPZP010000023.1 GCA_017417215.1 Candidatus Rifleibacteriota bacterium
CTTCAGCTGCTTTAGCACTTTGTTCTGCAAGTTTCTTAACGTTCGCTGCAACAACTACGAAACCTTTACCTTGTTCACCCGCACGAGCTGCTTCAATTGCTGCATTTAATGCAAGAAGGTTTGTCTGACGGGAAATTGCTGTAATTGTTAAAACAATCTTACCGATTTTTCTAGACTGATTCTTAAGTTCTTCAAGAACTCTAGAAGAATCACCAACGGCATGTTCAATTTCTTTGATTGTTGTTGCTGCTTCACGAACAGTTTCCATACCTTGGGTTGCTTTTAATCTGTTTTGAACTGATTCTTCATATGCACGATTAGATCTTTTTGCAATTAATTGTGAATTAGCAGAGATTTCTTCAATAGCTGCTGCTGTAGATTCAAGAGTAGAAGCAGAATCTTTACTGGCCTTTGTAATTCTTTGAGTATTACCAAATATATTTTGTATTGATTCGTTAGATTGTGAAGTTAAAGTAGAGATACTACTTGCCATTTCGGCAAGTCTGTTGATAACGTCTTGAATTTGTAATAACAAGCGTTGAATATAACTAATGAACTTATTAAATCTTTCTGATACTTCTGTAACTTCGTCATGACCAACAATAGAAAGTCTTTGAGTAAGGTCACCTCGACCACGAGAGATTTCTTCAAGACCATTAGAAACATTCTGAATCTGTTTGACAACACCGTTAATAACAATCATAGTTAAAATCATGATAGTAAATAAACCGGAAATACTTATAATTAAAGAAACCTGCTGGGCTTTATTTAATGCACCCATCATGCTTTGAGTGTCAACAATGCTTAGCATTATCCAATCGTATCCTGAAATTGCAGTAGCAGCTACAAGAATATTAGATTTTTCAAAGGGTAGATAATTATCATAATTACCTTTTAATTTGAGTATGTTTTCTTGTTTTCTTTCATCTGCAAGGTCTTGTAGTTCAGGTTCGTTAGTATTTAGAAGAATACTTTTCTGATTATCTAAAATTAAATCCTGGTCTACATGAGCAATATAAACACCCTTTTGTTCTCTATTAATTGAAAAAATAGAGGTTTTACCACCTATAGTATCTAATGAAGTAGGAACTGAATTAAATAGGTTTTCAAGGGAAACACAGACAATAACATAACCGATGGTCTGTCTTTCTATCATAACTGGTTTTATTAGATAAATGACTCTTTCTTGAGAGTCTTCTGCGTTTGTTTTAGCGAATACTTTACTTTTGTAAATACCATCTGATTCTAATGTATCTTTGATATTTCTTTCTTTTGAAAAATTATCACTATTTTTGGGGTCAAAGCAGTATTCATAAAGAGCAGGTTCTTTATTATCTAATAACTTACCATTTGCGTCCATCCTAAAAATGGTAGATTCTCTTCTTAATTTTGTTATAATAGCTATTTCTATTAAATCATTGGTTACAGTTTCAGAATGATAAACCAGACCTTCTACAGAAGAGAAAAGTATCTGCTTCCATTGTTCAATCATGTTTACCTGGTCTGGTTGTTGTTCATACCATGAAAGCAATTCTTTTGTAGCATTAAGTTTACTTATGAATCTGGCAGTATTTTCATGGTTACTCATTACTGTAGTAATTTTTTCAGATTCAGAATTTAAAGTGGTTAGAACTTGAAGTGGAATCTGCTTTTTTACTGCTTCCCTAACTAGATTAGTAGTGAAAAAAGTAAGACATAATAGAATAAATGAGACAAAAAGCATTGTTAAAAAGAGTCTCATTTTAATTTTTAAATTATTAATAAAATCCACTTTACTATACCTTCTTATTTTGCAGGAATAATGAGTATCTGATTTGATTTTATAACATCAGTCTTTTTCATTTTATTAGCAGTTTTTATTGCTTGAACAGATACACCATATTTCTTTGCAATTCCAGATAATGTATCCCCATGTTTAACAGTATATTTCTGGGTTTTTCCTGCTGATTTCTTAGTTTTAGAATTAGCAGCTTTTGAATTAGTATTTTTCTTTAATGCGGCTTTCTTTTTCTTATCAGCTTCTAATTTAGCTTTTTTAGCATTCATTGCTTTATAATATTCTAAGTATTCAGCATCAATACCACCTTCAACCTTTGTCTGAAGGAAATTGCTTATGCCAGCATAAAGAGCCTGGGCTAGTTTCGTTCTAGAAGTGTAGTCTTTAAGTATTTCGGAATCAATCTTATTTGAAGTATAGCCATATTCAACAAGAATTGAAGGCATATTCAAAGAATGAAGAACTCTAAAGCCTGCACGTTTTACACCGCGGCTAGGCATATTTGGTAATGCATTTGCAAGCTTATATTCAACTTTTTCAGCCAGTTGTCTGCTTTGATCCATTATATTAGCCTGCATTTGAGCTATTTGATTCTTTGAAGCTGCCAATACTGGATTTGTAGAACCAATAGTTGCAAAATCAGCTTTGTTTTCTTTATCAGCAACTAGTCTATCTGCTTCATTAACTGCACCTTTTGGAGATTCATAATAAACTTCAATACCGTTTATTGCTTTTTTTACATTCCAGTTAACGTGAATACTAACAAAGGCGTCTGCACCTAGTCTTTCTGCTATTTCACGTCTTTTTTCCAGAGGGATGATATAATCTGCTTCTCTTGTAAGAATAGCTTTATAACGAGGGTCTCTATCAAAGTAAGCCTTGACCAGCTTTGCCATAGCAAGAACATAGCTTTTTTCAACAATACCATTACAGCTAGTTCCTGGGTCTTCACCACCATGACCTGGGTCTAGAACTATTATTTTAATATTTTCTGCTTTAAGTTTCTTTACTTCATTAAGTTCTGCTGTTTGTTTCTGAAGTAACTTAGCCTGAGGTTCTCTTAAAAAGATAACAATTCTATCACTTTTTCTTTCATTACTTGGCAATACGAAAGTCTTTGCTTCAACGCTTCTTGGAACTTTAAAGAAAACTCTTGTAGAACCGTCAATTTCATTTTGTTGAACAGATAATGATTCTAGGAATTGATTCTGTAAAGAATAGCGCTGATGCCCTGGTTTGAAAATACAGGATTTAATGTCGAAGAACAGGCTACCGTTGTTTAATCTACCAACGTCAGATACTTTTGGAGGTTGGCTAAGATCTAATACGACCTGAGCTTCTTCAGGACTTTGCCAAAATCTGATATCTGTTATGCGCTGATTGGTTTCAGCAAATAAAGGTACAGAAAGGCTGACAACAAGAAATAGACTAACTAATAATAGAGATTTTATTTTTAACACAAATTTTACCTAGGTTTTATACAAGTAAAACCAATTATATCAGTTTTCTTTAATAGTTTAAAGGTAGTTTATAAAGTTTTTTAGAAAAAGAAATCCTCGATAGAATAAAATCTATCGAGGATACTTTTGCTAATTACTTAAATATTACTTTTTGTTGTTGTAAATATTTTCGTAAGTATCAAGCTGTTGAATCTGACGTTTAAGTTGATTAATGCTTTCACCCTGATAATAATCCATTTCACGTTTGATTTCAGAAAGTCCTTTGCCACCTTCTTCCATAGAGCGGCGAACATTTCTAATAACAGCTTTAGAAAGGGATTCATACTGAGTAGCGCGAACTTCTGGATCATCTTCATAATCAAGTTCTGCTATGCTTCTAGTAAGAGCTCTGAGGGTCTTTTCTTTGCCAAGGCTCAACCAGTAACAAATACTTCTGTTGAAAGCTGGAGTGCAGAGACCTTTATTAGAGGTTCCACCATAGAGGCTGTCTTGGTAAGTATTTTCACCGATACAACCTACACGGCCAACACCGAGGTCTTCAACTGCTGCTACTGGAATATTTCCACCAGCATATTTGTAACCGTCATTCTTTTCATCAGATTCCTGGTTGAAGCTGTCTTCATCTGCCATAGCAACTACTGTTACTCTGCCCTGATTCTTAAGAGCAGAACCATTAGAATTGATTAATGAACAGCAGGTTCTGAAAAGGAGCTTAGACATTTCATCAGATTTAGTGATTGAAGATGGGAACTTGCTAACGAAGAATCTGAATGGAGCACCAATGTTATTGGTTGGGTCGCAAACCTGGTCATCATTGAAGCGGATAGTGCTACCGATTGCAGCAAGAACTTTATTCTGAATTTCAGGATGAGACTTGTTGCTGTAGTCAGACTGACCGAACATTAATATAGAACCGCCAGCTTTGCTGAATTTCTTAAGAGCATTAAGTTCTTCAGTAGTGTAGCTAGTGCTTGGATGAGGAATCATAACCATGAAAGCATCTTTTATAGTTTCATAGTTGATAGCTTTGCTGATTGATTTGAGCTGGAAGCCATAGTGCTGGAAGAGATCCATCTTCATACCAGCAAATCTGCCAGTGAAGTAATCTTTATTTCCATGAGAACAATCAACAAATACAAGCTTTGGTTCAATGTTGATATTCTTAGTTGCAGTATCAATTATAGTGTTACCTTTTTTGAGAACTGCAATAAGTTCAATGTTGCCTAACCAATCGATCTTGGTATTGCTTACAGCAGCGTTAGTGCTCTTAGCAGGAACTGATAAGTTAATCTTGTCGATGAGGTTAGAAGCATTCATTGCTGAATGGTATATTTCTACAACTAATCCGTCGCACTTGGTTTCGGCTGGATTCTTGATATTAACAATAGCTTTGAAGGGGTGTTTCATATAAATACGATCAAAGTTAGTGCTGATAGCAGCAATACTAGCCATTGGAGTGCCAGAACCAGCTGGAGTCTTAATGGTTCCCTGACATTTGATAACTTTGCTTGATTCGCGTGGGTCAATAGAAATAGCAGTGTATGTGTAATCAGTATTGGGTTTTAAACCAACAAGAGTGATAGTATGAGTCTTAGTTGCAGATTCGTTAACTTTCTTCTTTGAAGCCTGACCATTAGAGTATTCAACTGCTGAAGTTGCTTCTCTGTTGGTTGTCCACTGAAGAGTTGCAGAATTTGGAGTCAAAGCAATAACTTTTGGTTTGCTTGCGAACTGGATAGCGCTCTGATTAGAAACGAATTCAATTTTATTACCATCTGTAAAGCTTTCAACGGTACCATCATAGTCGTTTCTGAAAACTTTCATTTTGTAATAATTGTAAACATCAAGAGTCTGCTGAGTTGGATGACCGAAAGAATTGCCTTTACCAACCTGAATTACACCATAAGTTGGCTGAACAGCATCCATAAAATTGTGGTTAGAAGAAGTTTTGCTACCATGGTGACCAGATTTCAATACGTCAACATGAAGCTTTTTACCAAATCTTTCAACCATTTCGGTTTCAGCTTTCTTTTCAGCGTCGCCAGTGAAGAGGTAGCTTACTTTGCCATAAGTCATTTTAATAACGATTGAGATTTCGTTTGGATTTATGGCACCCTTCTTGGGGTCTTCTTCTCTAAGTGCTCTATAGAGTTTTGGGTTATCGCAAGAAAGAACTTCAGCTTTAATACCTTCGCCCCAGTCAAGGAGTTCGCCTAACTGAGCTTTGCGGTAAGGAATATTTTTGCTTTTGATAAGGCTTCTTAAACCATCATAAACAATAGCGTCGTTAGAGCCTCTAGTGACGGCTTTACCATCAGAAGAAACATCTGTATCGTTTGAGTATACGAATTCACCAAACTTGAACTGTTTGACTAATTCAATGAAACCACCGAAATGGTCACGGTGTGGGTGAGTGATGATTGCCTGATCTACTTTTTTAATCCCTTCTTTCTTGAAATAAGGGATAATATAGCGAGCTGCTGCATCACGATTATCGTCGCCAGCGTCAATCATAATTGTCTTGGCCCCGTTGCGGATGATAATACAATCGCCTTGGGTTACATCAAGAAAGGTGACTCTGACGTCAGCATAAACAGCTGAACAAAAGAATACACCGAGTAACAGCAAAAGAGTTAATTTTGCGCTTCTGTGATTCATTCCCTATACTCCTTATTGCGTACGAGACGCTATATCTTATTGAACTTATACTAATTAATACATACCGTAAAAATAATTTTACTTATAAAATATTAAAGTGTCAATGGTACATTAAATTTTTTTTCATTGTTTTTAAGCTATTTTTCATAATGTTTTTTATGCACGTAATTTTATATAAATTCTATTGGTTTTAATGTACGCAATTATAAGTTTTTTTTACTTCCAACTCACCCAACCTCATAATTATTTACGAAATGTCTTAAAAAAGAAGATAGAATATTTTATTACTGGCAACAAAGCTATAATTCCAAACATAAAAGCAGTTTCTTCTGTTTTTCTTTTTTCTTCTCTTTTTTTTGTAGCTTTTTCTACCAGTTCATTAAACTCTTTTTTCGCTTTACCATCATCATACGTTGGAAACCCTTGCGTATATAATGGTGAAGTCGCGTCATGAGAACCATGTTCACGACAATATAAATCACCGTCTTTTATTTCAAATACACATTCCTGTCTAGAAATCTTATTAATAAGTTCTTTTAAGTATTTTTCTTTTATAAGACATTCTTTTTGAAATTTGATAAGTTCATCTTTATTTAAATTTTCAGGCAAAGTTACTTTTTTATCGTATTGATAGTCTTGGATAGCACCATAAAGAGTTCTTTGTCTAGAAAGGCAACCTTTACCTGATGTATTTGAAGGAATAAAATTAGCACGATAATTTGGTACTGCCATAGCGAAAAAAATTCCGCTTATAGCACAACAAATCATGGAATTAATAGCATAACTATTTCTATTATCTTTTTTATATTTTTCTAAAAAAGTAAAAATAATAACAAAAATAGTTATTATATAAGTAATTTTATCATCCATTATTTAAAAGAAAAAAATAATATATTTGTAAAAGGCTAGGAATGATAATGTTTTAATTGGTTAATTTAAGTTATTGTTAGATCGAAAAATATAAGATTAAAGATAATTATTATTAACGTTACTTTTAAACTATCGATTTAACAATAACTTCAAAATACCATTTAGAATTAAAGCTAAGCTCTAAACTCAGACTTACCCGCACTTAGAATAACCGCAGGATTTGCAGATTACACAGCCGCTGTCGTGTTCAAGAATAGAACCACATTCTGGGCAGTTACAGCCTGGGTCTTGGTTATCTACCATCAAGTCTTGTTTTTGAGATGCTTTTTCCTTGAATATAGGAGGCATTTTCTTAAAGTTGTCTTTTGCTGCCAGGTAATATTTTTCAATTGCTTTACCAATAGCATCCGGGCAGGAGAGAACTTTCAAATCTTTTACTATAGAAGCTCTTCTTATGGTAGACATACATCTGATACCTTTAAGCTGGTCGATGATTTCCTGTACTTCAATACCAGCTCTTAAGGCCATAGAAATAAGTCTTGCTGTTGCTTCAGATTGAGAAGGACAGCCGCCATTTCTACCAAGACTTGTGAATACTTCACAAATTCCATTATCATCTGAGTTAACGGTTACATATAAGTTACCGCAACCGATTTTTACTCTTTCAGTTAGACCCATTGTAATTTCAGGTCTTTCTCTTGGAGTAACAAACATAACTGGTTTTACATTAACAGTATCTACTGCTTTCTTTCCGGTTAAATTCAATACTTGACTGTCTCTTGAGCCATCGCGATATACAGTTACACCTTTGCAACCAAGAGTATGAGCCAATCTGAAAATTGTTTCAATATCTTGTTTTGTTGCGTCATTGGGGCAGTTAACAGTCTTGCTGACTGCATTATCTGTATATTTTTGGAAAGCTGCCTGAGTTCTAATGTGCCATTCAGGGCTGATAAGATGGCTTATAGTGAAAATCTTCTGAACATCTTCTGGAACTTCTGGCATTCCTCTGACGCTACCAGATTTAGCAACTTTTTCCATTAATTCTTGTGAATAGAAACCGCGTTCATGAGCTACTCTAACGAAGTCATTGTGAACTTCCAAGAGTCTTTCGTTATCCATAACGTGTTTTTCGTAAGCTATGGCAAAGAGGGGTTCAATACCAGAAGAAGCACCGCAAAGCATACTGATTGTACCAGTTGGTGCAATAGTCGTTACAGTAGCGTTTCTCATTCCCTTAAAGCCCATTTTTACATAAATAGACTTATCGAAGTTGGGGAAACTACCTCTTTCAGTAGCTAATTCTTGAGAAGCTTTCCAGCCTTCGTCATGGATAAATTTCATAAGGCTTTCAGCTAATTCGATAGCTTTTTCTGAATCGTAGGAGATTCCTAATTTAATGAGCATGTCTGCCCAACCCATAATACCCAAACCAATTTTGCGGTTAGATTTTGTAGTTCTATCTATTATGGGAAGAGGATATTTATTAACGTCTATAACATTGTCTAAGAATCTTACAGATAGAGTGATTATTTCTCTTAGTCTGTTATAATCAACTTCTGGTTTGCCGTTTGCTGTAGTTACGAATCTTGCAAGATTGATTGAACCTAAATTGCAGGCTTCATATGGAAGCAATGGCTGTTCACCACAAGGATTAGTTGATTCTATTTCGCCGATTGCTGGAGTTGGCTGGGTTCTATTGATTCTATCTATGAAGATAATGCCAGGTTCGCCGTTTTTCCAAGCTCTTTCAACGATCATGTAGAAAACTTTAGAAGCTTTAAGGCTTTTTACAACTTCACCAGAACGTGGGTTAACTAAGTCGTATTCACCGTCACATTCCAAAGCTTCCATGAATTTATCTGTAATAGCAACAGAAATATTGAAATTGGTAAGTTCTTTCTGATCTTCTTTGGCGGTTATAAATTCAATTATATCGGGGTGGTCAACACGAAGAATACCCATGTTTGCACCGCGTCTTGTTCCGCCCTGCTTAATAGTTTCTGTAGCAACATTAAAGACCTTCATGAATGAAATAGGACCAGAGCTGACACCGCTTGTAGATGATACTATATCTTTTGTGGGTCTTAATCTTGAGAAACTGAAACCAGTGCCTCCGCCAGATTTATGAATTAATGCTGCGTTCTTAACTGCGTCGAAGATTCCTTCCATTGAGTCTTCAACAGGAAGGACGAAGCAAGCAGATAACTGACCTAATGGTTTGCCTGCATTCATAAGAGTGGGGCTATTGGGCATGAAATCAAGTTCTGTCATCATTTTGAAGAAGATTTCTTCAAGTTCTTCAGCTTTATATTTGCTCTTAGTGTAGTTATTTTCATCAGCAGCTATGGCATGAGCAACACGTCTGAAAAGACCTTCTACGGTTTCTGTTGTATTGCCATCTTTGTCTCTGGTTAAATAACGTTTGGCTAAAATTTTCTGAGCGTTGGCTGAAAAACGGTTTTCAATAGTTGTTGTAGAATTCATTGCATATCCTTAAAAATAATATCTCTTTTTAATTGGTTTTATTTATATACTACAAAAATTTTTATTTTAATATCTTGATAAAAATTTTTTTTCGTGCTTCATAACCTCAAATTTTGTTAAACATGGTGATAATAGACTAAAACAAAGCATTTTTATGTACAAAAATTATCGCTGTTTTATGTACACTATTGTTTAAACTAATGAATTTTTGACAAAATCATCTAATTCTGCTGGTTTAACTTTATAAACCTTAGTCTTGCCAGGTTCTTCCGGTAGAATAAACTTGATTCCATCATGACTTCTCTTTTTATCAGACTTTATAGCTTCAGTTATTTTATCTATTGGAAAAGTAA
>JAFPZP010000024.1 GCA_017417215.1 Candidatus Rifleibacteriota bacterium
AATTCCTAACTCCTAACTCCTAATTCCTAATTATATTTAATTTCCCTCTTGCAAATTACTAGCGACATATGGTAATAGTAACAGTATAGTAGCTTGAGTTTTTTTCCCCACAAGCAAGTTTTCCCCCAAAGAGGTTTTAATAATGACCGAAACAAATAGATTCATGGAAGCTGAACAATATATGGAATCTTGTCTTTCATTATTTTTAATGAATAAGACAGAACAAGCTCTTAAGGTTATAGAAAAAGCAATCGAATGTGATCCGAATTTTGCAGAAGCTTATAACAAAAAAGGCGATTGTCTACTTAAGCTTGGAAGAATTGAAGAAGCATTAAAGTGCTATTTGAAATCTCAGGAACTTAATCCAAATATTCAAAATAACTATTATGATTTAGGTCGAACTTATCTATTGCTTGGAGACTATACAAATTCTCTTGCAAATTTCAAAAAAGCATATGATATGAAACCTCAGGATGACATACATGCTTTTATAGGAAAGATTTATTTCGATCAGAATATGATTGATGAAGCTAAACAATCTTTTGAAAATCTTCTTATCGGGAATAGCTCTGATCCAAAAGATTCTATAAAGAATGAACTTAAAGCAACCAATAGTAATACCATGGCCAATTACTACTATGCTCAAATTCTTCAAAGAATCGGAAAAGATGACGAAGCCAAGCAATATTTCAATAGAATAATCGAAAAATATTCCAGATTAGTTCGCTCAAAACCTGATCTGGCTGAAGGTTATTATTATATAGGAAAATGCAGCTATTATATCGGTGATGATGAAAAAGCTGAAGAAAATCTAAAGCTTGCTATTAAGTATGATACCGATGCAATTAGCAACCATTATTCTTTTGATATGTTTTACAGCGATGCAGAAGCTTTTGCAGCCCTTGCAGAAATACAAGCAAGACGTGGAAAATCTTCTGAAGCAAAAGAAAACATTTTAAAAGCTTTAGCTTTAGAACCAAACAATAAGAAATTACAAGAAACTAAAATGAAATTAGGATTCTGATAATGACAGTTTCAACTCTGAGCAATTCCTTATTATCAAACAAAATTAATGAGCTTCCTGAATCAAAAAAGCAGGAACTTACAAAGCTTAAGGAAGCTTGCTCTGAGTTTGAATCAATTTTTATGCATCAAATGCTTAAAGAAATGAGAAAGACTGCAAATCCTAAGAATTCTTTGGTTTATGGTGGTCAGGCAGAAGAGATTTTTTCAGATATGCTTGACCAGGAAAGAGCCAAAGAAATGAAAATAGGCTTAGGAGACATGATGTTCAGACAGCTTTCTCAATCTATTATTTCAACCACATCAAAACCTCGTAAAAAATAGAACTTATACGGTAATCCGCGAAAGGAAAAGATAAAGTGGAAAGTCCGAATCCCACATTTACGTATTTACAGCTTTGTGATGAACCTATTAAGAATTTAAAAGCTGTTGCCAAGGCTATCGGGATTGACGGTAGCGAAAAAATGAAGAAAGGCGAATTAATACGCGGTATTCTTCAAGAACAATATGCCCAAGATGGATTAGCATATTCAGAAGGCGTATTAGATATAATGCCTGAGGGTTATGGTTTTCTTAGAACTCATAGCTATGTACAGAATGATGATGATGTTTACGTATCTCCTTCCCAGATAAAGCGCTATAATTTACTTAGCGGCGACACAGTTATTGCTCAGGTTCGTTTACCAAAAGACGATGAAAGTTATCATTCTCTCCTAAAAATAGAAGCTGTAAACGGCGTTAGCTTAGATAGACTTCGCCAGAGAGTTAATTTTGAAGACGGTATTCCAGTCTTCCCAACTGATCGTTTTAGATTAGAAACAGGCGAAGATGATGTTTCGACAAGAGTATTTGATTTAGTCTGCCCTATAGGAAAAGGACAGCGCGGTCTTATAGTTGCTCCGCCAAAAGCAGGTAAAACTGTATTATTAAAACAGCTAGCGAATGCAATAACCCGCAATCATCCAGAAGTTTTAATGCTTATTCTTCTTATAGATGAACGCCCAGAAGAAGTTACTGATATGATGCGTTCAGTTGATGCAGAAGTTGTTGCTTCTACATTTGACGAACATATCAACAATCATATTAAGGTTTCTGAACTCCTTTTGGAAAAAGCTAAACGTCATGTTGAATTAGGCAGAGACGTAGTTATTCTATTAGATTCTATAACAAGATTAGCCAGAGCCTATAACATTTCAATGCCATCTGCTGGTCAGACACTTTCCGGTGGTGTAAACCCATTTGCACTTTATAAACCGAAAAAGTTCCTTGGTGCAGCTCGTAAAATTGAACATGGTGGAAGTCTGACAGTTATAGCAACTGCCCTTATAGATACCGGTTCAAAGATGGATGAAGTTATTTTTGAAGAATTCAAGGGCACAGGCAACATGGAACTTCATCTTGATAGAAAACTCTTCAATAAACGCATTTTCCCGTGCATCGATGTTAAGATGTCAGGCACAAGAAAAGAAGAACTTCTTATGGATCCAGAAGATCTCAAGAAAGTTATCATTTTGCGTCGTGCATTTGAAGATAAGAGTTCTCAAGAAATCGTTGAAATGCTTGTTAAAGGAATTTCAAACACAGAAAACAATAAAGAATTCCTCAGCTTGATTAATCCAAATTACAAAAGCTCTTCAAATAAGAAAGATACAGAAAACTAAGTTCTCTTTAACAGATTATGATTTCCAGCAAACAATCCTTTAATACACCTATCAGGGTTTTATTAATCCTTACAGCAATAATTCTCTTGCAATTGTCTGTTCCCTCAACAGAAGTTCATAGTTTTTCTATAACTTCTGAAGAAACAAGATTAGTAAAACCTGTTGAAGTGTATAAATCTTTTGTAAGCATAATGGCTTCTGCACGCACAGAATTAGAAGAATACAAAAAAGCCACAGAAAGTATTATAAAACAAACAGAAGAAGCTGTTAAAACCTGGAAAATAGTTAAAGTTGAAAGCAAAAAGAATCATTCCAATACAGTATTATGGCCTGTCAGAGGTGTTATCACTTCAAAATTCGGAATGCGTGTTCATCCAGTAACAGGCAACCGTTCTTTTCATAACGGCATAGATATAAGAGGAAAATCCGGCACCAAAGTTCTCTGTCCAACCGATGGCATTGTTGTAGATTCTGGTTGGTCTGGAGCACTTGGCAGAATGGTAAAAGTAAAAACCTCTTCAGGTCATACACTCTGTTTTGGTCATCTTAGCAAAATAATCTGCAAAAAAGGACAAACTCTTAGTAGAGGACAAATTCTAGGAACTGTTGGTTGTTCTGGAAGAGCAACTGGGCCGCATCTCCATTTTACTGTTTATTATCGCGGCAATTATATGAATCCAATAAAATACTTAAGCAAATAATCAGATAAAGCTGTTTTTTCTAAACTATCCTATTGAGCTTACCGATATATAGATTGAACTAGTTTCATTTTACAGGTAGGCAAAGCAATGTATACATATCCATCAGCTCGGATGCTTTTTACGAAAAAAGCTATTTTGTTGCTTTTAAGCATTGGTTGTTTCAATATTTCTTTTACTCCAGCCACAATAAAAGCTGCTGAACGAAAACCTGATTTCATAAAAACGGAAGATACATTAGACCGAGCTCTAAATGCTTACGAATTAGGTTATAAGTATTATCGTTATGGGGAATTCGAAAAGTCGGAAGATTCATTAAAAGAAGCTTTGTATTTTGAACCTAATTTAATAAAAGCCCATTACTGGTTAGGAAAACTATATAGAGAAATGGGACGTCTTGACGATGCTTTATTCCACTGGGAAGAAGTTGAAAGACTTAACAGACTGATACATTTCAGAAGAGAAGCTTTAAAAATCGAAAATAACGAATATCCTGATTATATTCAGCGCAAAAAGACTAGTGAAAAAATAAAAAAAGCTAAAATCCATTATGACAAAGCAATGACTTTATTAGATGCAGGTCACTGGGATGGAGCCGAAATAGAAATGGATGAAGCCATAAAGGCTTATCCTGGCAATCCTCAGTATCTAGTTATGATGGCACGTATTTTATGGGATAAAAAAGAATACCAGGCTAGTGTCAAATTTTATAGAGATTTGCTATTCAGCCGCGAAGTAAGCTACGAACATTTTAAAGAAGGTGCAGAACGTATGCTTAAAGCAAACATGGATTACGTTCTATCGCCACTAGTAGCCAAACACAGACTAAGATTCGAAAACCAGCCAGGTTTCTTAGAAATAGCTAATCATTTTATTGTAGAAGAAAAATATCTATCACCTATAGCATCAGCTAAGGTTATAAAAAGAGTTGATGGTCAGGTAATTCTTAATATTGGAATGGAAGAAGGTCTAAATCTTTCAGATGAATTTCGTCTGACTATGAAAGCTTATAGACCTGGTGCTATATTAAAAGACCCTGATAACGGGAAAGCAATTGGCAGAGAACCAGATAAAGCAATTGCTGATCTTCTGCTGACAAAAGTTTATAAAAATACAAGCTGGGCGCTGATACGTAAAGAATTCAGCACCGGTCTGAAAGCAGGTGACTTTATTGAGTTCAAAAAAACAAGATAAAAGCGGAATAAAAATAATAGCTGAAAATAGGAAAGCCTATCATGATTATTTTATTCTTGAAAAGCTTGAAACAGGTATTGCTCTGGTAGGTTCAGAGCTTCGCCCCTGCCGGGAAGGTCGGGTAACGCTAAAAGATTCTTTTGTAGACGCTCTAGATGGACAGCTTTGGCTTTGTGATGTTCATATAGGTTCTAATGTTTACTCAAACAGATTAGACCACAATCCTGAAAGGAAACGTCGATTACTTGCTCATAAACAGCAGATTCTTAAACTTTGTCAAAAAGTAAAAACTACAGGTATAACAATTGTTCCTCTTAAATTTTATTTTAAAGAAGGACGAGTAAAAGTTGAAATTGCCTTAGTAAAAGGGAAAGCTATGTATGATAAGCGAGAAGCTATTGCTAAGAAAGATGCCAAACGCGATATGGAAAGAGAATTAGGGAGACGTTATAAATGATAAAGTCTAATAAAAAATATATTCTTTCTGCATTGATGGGTTTAGCCATGTCTGCAATTATTCCTGCTTTTGCAGCAGACTATATCAACGCAGAAAGCTTTGCTGAAGCTAATGGAATCTCTCATCAATGGTTCCCTATTCAAAAAATGCTAATAATGCGCAAAGGTCTAAACTCTATCAAATTTAGAGTTGGTGAAAATACTGCAATTGCAAATGAAAAGGAAATAAAGCTTAGTGCTACTCCTAGAATTCAGAATAATGTAATCTTTATTCCTGCTGATTCACTTAAAGGAGTTTTTCCAGGAGCCAGATCTGTTCCTTCTGTTCAAATGACTCCAACGAACCAAAACACGACATTTCAAAGCTCCTATAATAATCAAAATACTATAAAGCCCGCAGTAGAAACTCCTGTTCGTATTCAGACGCAAGTTCAACCGGTTGAACAACCAAACATTTATGATCAACCATCTCAGGATACAGATTCTATATTATTAGCATTAAGACATAGCTTAAGAGAGGACCATACAAGAGTAGTTCTTGAATTCAGTAATCCTGTAAGCTATAAAAGTGATTTTAAAAATGGAATCTACAGACTGACTATTAGCGGTTGTAAAAACCTTATCCCTACAAAAAGAACAGACCCTGTAGGAAGGGACATATCTAAACTTGATATTAATAGTGGTGCAAATAGAGAAGGCTTAATACTCACCTTTACTTTAACTCAAAAAGAGAAAACACCAACAATAGAAACTGTTGCAGATCCGTTCCGTATGATAGTAGAGCTTCCTTCCGGAACCCCATTACCAGAAGTTGCGTCTGCACCAGCCTCTATTACCCCACCAATTATAAAAACAGACATTACACCAGAACAGCCAACTGTTAATGTACCTAAACCACCTGAAATGGAAAAGCCGCCTGAAATCAATATAGAAGTTCCTTTAGAAACTCTACAAAACAAGTCTTTTCTAGGAAGAACCATTGTTATTGACCCAGGTCATGGTGGCTCTGACCCTGGCTTCGAATATCCAGGTCGTCCACCGGAAAAGACCATTAATCTTGAAACAGCAAAATACTTAAAAGAAGAATTAGAAAAAGCTGGATTCAAAGCAGTTTTACTTAGAACCAATGATACAACTTTGAATTCAACTCAAAGATTAAGTCTTGCCAATAAAAATGGTGGCGATTTACATATAGCTATTCATACCGGTGGTTCTAATGACAATATGAAACATGGAGTAGCCTGTTTCACTTTTACTGACAAGGGTTTGTGGTATGATAACAATATACAGGGTGCTACTTACGATAATGTTTTTGCAGAATGGTTAAAAACCACTAGATTTGATTTAGCTGAATTTCTAGCGAAAAAAATAAACAACAGGCTTACGAAACATCTGCAGGTAGAAAGCAGAGGAGTGACAAAAAGTCCGCTTCTTCCTCTGAAATTCATAATGAATCCTGCTGTTCTTGTTGAAATAGGTATGCTTTCAGACAAAGTCGAAGGGAAAAACCTTATAAGCGACAAATATAAGCAGGCTATAGCAAAATCAATAACTAATGCAGTAATTGAATTCTTTAATGGAATAGAACTGAAATAATATCAGGAGAACAAAATGGCTAAAAAATCAAAGAAGAATCAAGAAAACCTCTTATTTCTTTTCATGGGTCTAATTATCATGGGGTTAGCAATCTCTGGTATCATTCTGTTCCAAAAACAATTTGCTTCATTTTTCGCTGAAAAACAAACAAATAATCAACAGATTGTCAACCAAGCAACAACCACAAACACTAATTCATCTTCAGAAATATCATCTAAACCTCAGGAAGAGTATATTCCCAGTGAAGAAGTTCAACACCTTCAAATATACTATGGTGTAAAAGGCAAAGATAAAATTGAAAGTGAAAATAAAAAAGTTAGAAGAAATTCTATGAAAATAGGTCAAGCAAGACAGGTTGTAAATTCTTTATTAGAAACTCCTTCGAATGAAAGACTTTACAAACTTCTTCCAGAAAATCTAACTTTACGTGGTTTGTTTTATGATTCTGGTCTGTTTATTGTAGATTTTAGCAGAGAGTTCAATAAGATTTATAATTACGGTGCTAATGAACAGGTTTTGGCTATTTATTCGATAGTCAATTCTATTACTGAATTAGACCCCAAAGCCAAAGTAAGATTTCTTATAAATGGAACTGAACCAGAAGGAAACGAAGGTCATATAGATTTAAGTATGAATCTATCAAGATTAGATAGCATAATAGAAAAATAGAAGATAAAAAAAAGCCTCTGCCAAAAGCAGAGGCTTTTTTTTATCTTTATTAACCACCCCAGGTGGCAGAAGCACAACCATGCTTAGAACAAAAATAAACCATACTATTGTTATCGCCAACACCACTTCCACTAAGAGGAGCATAAACACCACCTGATGGACAAGTAAAGCCTTTATCTCCACTTAAATAACTATTCATATCTTCGACTTTAGAAGGATACATCTTATGATCGATATAGTAGATTTCAGAAGTTCTAGTTAAAAGCGATGAATACTCATAGCATTTACTTTGTCTTGCACGTTCACGCGCATTCTGGAAATTAGGCAATGCCATACCAGCAAGAATACCAATAATAGCAATAACAATCATTAGTTCAATTAATGTAAAAGCATGTTTTTTGTTTTTCATATTTTTTTCACCTTTTTATTATTATAACACAAAAAATTATTTTACAAAACATATATTATTGGTTATATTATGTTTGATAAAAAAAATAGGAGAATTAGGGAATTATGTTAAACAGGAAACAGTCTTGGTTATCTTTAACCTTGGCACTACTTGTTTTTACAACGGGTTGTGTTCCCAATAACTTTACTTTTGAGAAAGAATTTGGTAAGTCCGGTTCAGGTAATGCTGAATTTTTAAGTCCAACAGATTTGGACATTGATAAAGATGGTAATTTGGTCGTTGCAGATGCAGGAAATACAAGATTTCAGATAATATCTCCTTCAGGAGCTTTTGTTGCTGCTGGCGGAGAATTTGGAGTTGATAAAATGAAACTCCAAAGCATCAGCGGTTTAGGAGTTGATAAGTCAACTAATACAGTTTGGGTTTGTGACCAAAAAGGTAATAAAATCGTCAAGTTTGATATTGACGGTACTCCTATGAAAAAAGTTACCAAGAACATGAAATTCCCTATGGATGCCGCCGTAGACAAAGACAGCAACGTATATGTCATTATGTCTAGAAATTCAGATATATTTAAATATTCTGAAAACGGTGAACCTTTAGGGAAAATCGGTGGACAAGGTAAAGCTGCATTAGTTTTCCCAACTTCAATAGTAATACATAATGACATAATATACGTAACAGATTTTGGTGGAAAACGTATTGTTAAGCTAGATTTAGAAGGTAACTTCATAGAAGAAATAAAGAGCAAAGGCGAATACGAAGAAATGAAGGGCCCATCTGGTATTCACATTGATGACAGTGGCAACCTCTACGTTCTTGATTTAGGTGAAGTTCCAGTTGTTATTTTATCTCCAGACGGCAAGCTTATATCTCAGGTTGGAACCTTTGGTAATCATGAAGGCAATTTCTTATATCCAACAGGAGTCATAGCAAAAACAAGAGATGATGTCTATGTACTAGACAACAGCCGTAATACAGTATTAAATTTTGTAAAAAAAGCAAAATAATCAATTAGATTCCCTAATTAAACTAACGAAAAAGAGAATGTCATGATGAAAACTATAAAAATAGCAATCATCATGGCATTCTTTTTTCTAGCGATGGTAGTTGGTTTCTCTTTTAGCGTATGGTCGTGGGTTAGCGAAATGTCTCAACCCGTAATGAAGGGGAAAACCACAGAAGTAAATATAGATCAAGGCTTTTCAACCAAAAGAATATCAACAGTATTAAAAGAAAAGAATGTTATTAGAAGTGCTCTTCTTTTTCAACTTTATATACGTTTTTTAGCTGTTGATCAAAGTTTAAAGCCAGGGCATTATTCTTTTACAGGAAAAGAAACTCTGGCAGAAGTAATACAGCAACTTCTAAAAGGTAATCAAATAACAGTTTCTGTAACTATACCAGAAGGAACTACTCTAAAAGAAGTAGCTGCCATTTTACAAGACGCTTCAATCTGCAAAGCAATAGATTTTATGGAAGAAGTTACAGACCCGGGTCGTCTTGGAAAAGTCTTTTCAGATTGGGAATTAATTCCTCAAGCCGAAGGCTTGATATTTCCAGACACTTATTATTTTGAAAAAGGCACACCAGCAGGCAAAGTCGCAGAAAGAATGCTTAAGCTGATGAAGCACCAGATAGACAAGATTTTTATTACTAAGTTACCACAGGGACTAAGCCAGTATGAAGGCTGTATTCTAGCTTCCTTAGTAGAAAAAGAAGCTGTTTTAGACAAAGACAGGCCTCTTATAGCTTCTGTATTTTATAACCGACTACGCAAAAACATGAAATTGGAATCTTGCGCTACAGTTCTTTACGCCTTAGGTTATCATAAACAACGAATATACAATGAAGATTTGAAAATAGAATCACCTTATAACACCTATCTGAAACAAGGACTTCCCCCTACCCCTATATCTAATTTCGGAGTGGCTTCAATGAAAGCAGTTGCTTGTCCTTCTGAAACAGATTATTTGTTTTTTGTAGTTAATGGTAAAGACGGTGGTCATAACTTCTCAAAATCAATAGAAGAGCATAATAAAAACAAAAAAGATTTCTTTGAAATTCGTAAAAAGCAAAATGAAAAATAAAATACACTTATTAATAATTGTTACATTACTGATTTTTACTAGTATTACAGGAACATATGCCAATAACAGGATAATTTCCCTAATTCCTTCCAGCACAGAAATGCTTTTTGCATTAGGTTTTGATGAAGAAGTAGTTGCTGTTTCGAAATACTGTAATTATCCGGAAGGCAAATTAACTAATCTCCCACGAATAGGAGATCAAAACCTGGATATCGAAAGAATCCTTTCTCTAAAACCAACTATATTGGTTGATACAAACGGAATACATAAGCGCTATGAAGAAAAGTTTAAAAAGTTAAATCTTAATTATGTTAATTTAGAAATTAAAAATTATTCAGATATTCCTATCGAAGCAGCTAGGTTAGCTCTAATGCTGGATAATCCTACAAAAGCATATGAATTTATTGAAAAATGGAATAATGACATTTCACAATTACAAAAATCAAAAGAAAACTCAACGGTTAAAGTTTATATAGAAATCTGGAATAACCCTGTTCAAGCAGTAGGTCGTGACACTATGATAAATAGTATGATTGAAATAGCAGGGGGAAATAATGCGTTAGAAAAACAAAAAGATTATCCTGTAGTTAATACTGAAATACTAATGCTAGCTAACCCTGATTTAATTATATTAGCATACCCTGATGCCAGTATTGAAGACTTAAAGAAAAGACCTGGCTGGAAAAATATAAAAGCTGTAAAAAATAATAACATTTTCAAGATTAATCAAGATATAATTGTAAGACCTGGTCCTAGAAATATTGATGCTATAAAAGAAATCAACAACTACATAAATAAGGTAAAGGCAAATGAAAATAACTAATCGAAATATTCCTATTCTTCTTCTATTTTCACTATTATTACTTAGTTTACCTGCTTTTGCAGAAAAAGACTCTGACAAAATGTGGACTACTCTAGAAACAGCATCTGGAACCTGTACATTTGTCATTAACTTACCTTCTGATGGTTGTATGGCAATAATAGGAGAAGTAAACGGCAAAAATAAGACTGAAAAGATTTGGGGACCCAGATTCATGAAAAAGGGTACCTATAAATTAAATTTCCCCGAAAGTAAGCTCACAAACAGAAGAGGCACTATAGAATTATATAATATTAATCTGGTTCCGTTCAAAGAAACTGGTAGTCGTGGCAAAGGAGAACGTCAGTTCGACAGTCCGACAGGTATTGATTATGATGTTGCAAGAAAAGAAATATTAGTTGCAGATACTGGCAACGACCGCATAATTCGTCTTGGGAAAGATGGTAGATTTATTGGCAAGCATGGCGGATTCGGGTTATCATACACTGGAAGCAAAAAAAGCGAAGAAAGCGAAGACAGCCTGAATAATCCTTATGACGTAGCGGCCGGTGGTTTCTCAAACTTTTACATTTCAGACTATGGCAACGATAGAATAGCGATATACGATTCATATAAAAGCTATAAAGGAAATCTTTTCCCTAAAAGGAATGATAGAAGGAATCGTTTAAATAAACCTAAAGGAATTGTAACAGATTACGAAAACAATGTCTGGATAGTAGATGGCCGTTCTGATTTAGTATATAAAATATCTCCACATAGCACCAAACTATTAGAAATAGGCGGGTTCGGTTATTCTGAAAAACAGTTAAAGAACCCGACTCAAATTGATGTAGGAATAGACGGTTCTGTTTATATTGCAGACAGAGGAAAATCAAGAATAGCAGTATTCGACAGACTAGGCTCATACAAATATGAAATAAAAGACCATTTAAAGGCACCTACTGGAGTAGCAGTTGATAGTGACGGTCTTTTAACAGTATGCGATGACAGCACAAATGAATTAAGCCTATACACCCCACAAGGCATCAGATTGGCTGTGATAACAGAAGCTTCTAATGGTTCTTCATTTAAAAAACCATCAGACATAGCTTTATGTGACGATACAGTTTTTCTTTTGGACAGTGGGAATCACAGAATTATACATATAAAAAGAGAGAAAGAAGGTTATGTTGTTTCTTGGCAAGGACCTTCTACTGTGTTAGAATAACCTAATAATAAAAAAATAACGGGAGCAAAACATTGAAACGCAAACAAATTAAAATTATTTTTTGCTTAATGCTTATAATATCTGTAGTTTCATTTACTGCAGGCTGTAAAAGCAAAAAATCCAATAAAAACACAACAAAATCAACAATAAAACTTTCTGAATCAGTCAAAAACATACCTTTGTCTGAATTACTTCCTAAAACAAATGTAGTTACAGGAAAGTATAAGAAAGAATTGCCAGAAAAAGTTGTAGATGAATATATGTATGGCACTCTTGCAGGCCAATATGGCAAGCTGGATGTATGCGAAGAACATATGATAAAAACTCTGAAAATGGAAAAGCTCTTTATAGAAGCTCACCATAATCTGGGTTTATGCTATTATAAGCAAGGCAGAATAAATGATGCTATAAAAGAATGGAAACGAACTTTAGAACTGGCTCCAAACTATGCAGAAACCTATTATAATCTGTCTATATTCATGATGGATATGAATCGTGAAGCTGATGCAATAGAACTGCTTAACAAATGTATCCAATACGAACCTTTCCATATGAAGGCTCGCTATGCACTTGGAACAATCTGCAAACAAAAAGGTCAGAACAAAGAAGCAATAATTCACTTTAAAGCTTATGAAAGCAAAGACCGTGGTGACGTAAGAGTATTGGTTGCCTTAGGTGAGCTTTATCTCCTTGAAGGACAGCAAGAAGCCTCATTAAAAGCCTTTGAATCAGCTTCCAGAATTGATCAGAAGAACGGTAAAGTATTCTATCAGTTAGGTATTGCATATCACAGAAGAGGCTTAATAGAAAACGCCATATTAAATTACAAGCGTGCTTCTGAATTAATGCCAAACAATGTAGACTGCTACATCAATCTTGGTGATATATATGCAAGCCGTGGCGAATATGCTTCTGCACTTGCCTCTTACAATGCAGCATTAGGTATCGACCCATCTAACAGCTATGCTTCTCGCAAAGCTAAAATGGTCGAAGCAAAACTATTAGAAAAATGAGTGATTCTTATACATTTGGAGAAGCTCCCTTAAAAAAGCTATCTCCGAAAGAAAGAGTTCAATTCTCTATTCTAGGCAATAGACTAGGATTAACTGGAGAAAATGCAAGACTTTTGCTGGAATCGCTTCACAAAGATACAGCTCAAGTCTTTTCTATACCAGAGACTGAAGTAGCCTATGATATAGATTTTTCAGGAAGAGATTTCGATTTGGTTTTTACTATCAATAAACAAAACATACCATCAAATAAAAAATGAAAAACATTATAGAACAATTATCGCACTGGGAACTGCTTGAAATAGAAAAGCCAGCCCGTTATTTAGGCGGTGAAGCAAACCAGGCACCAATAAAAGATAATCCCAAGCTTAGAGTCTGTCTGGTTTTTCCTGATCTTTATGAGCTAGGGATGTCTAACCAAGCCATAAAAATATTCTATGAATCCATTAATAACAGACCAGATATAATGGCTGAAAGATGTTTTGCTCCCTGGCCTGATTTTGCATCTCTTTTAAAGAAAAAGAATCTTCCTTTATATTCTCTTGAAACAGGCACTCCGTTAAATCAGTTCGATGCTCTCTACGTCACACTCCCATATGAAATGACATTCACAAATGTCTTATACATATTAGACCTAGGGAATATTCCTCTTTTATGGGAAGAAAGAAAAGAAGGTCCTGTGATTATAGCTGGTGGTCCTTCTGCGGCTAATCCAATGCCTGTATCGAAGTTCATGGATGCTATTTTCATTGGCGATGGTGAAGAAGCAATTCTTGAAATGTGCGATTGCTTAATAGCTTCTAAAGAAGCCAAAGCAACTATTAGAGAAAAAAGAATGGCTTTAAGCAAGATTCCGGGAATGTGGGTTCCCGAATTTCCTGCAAAAAGCGTAAAAAGAAGAGTATTCAAAGATTTTGCAAAAAGCGCCCCACCCTTACATCCAGTTGTTCCAAATGTTCAAGCAACTCATAATCGAGCTGCTATTGAAATATTCAGAGGCTGTATCAGAGGTTGCAGATTCTGCAATGCGGGTTTCTACTATAGACCAAAAAGAGAACGTCCAGTAGAAAATATAGTAAAATACTCTTGTGAAATGCTCAAGAATACAGGAGAAGAAACCTTAGGTCTTTTATCTTTATCTACTTCCGATTATTCTAATTTTGAAAACCTTGTTAAAGCACTTCAAGCTTCAAAGCTTTATCCAGAACAGACAATTTCTATTCCATCTCTAAGAATGAATGATAATACCATCAAGCTTCTTGACGAAACTCCTCAAATCAGAAAAGGAGGTTTGACTTTCGCTCCAGAAGCAGGTACTCAGCGTCTAAGAGATGTTATAAACAAGAATATTACAGAAGATGATATCATAAATGTAATGAAAACAACAGGTGATTCTGAATACAGAACAGTTAAGCTATATTTTATGATGGGACTTCCTTTTGAAAAAGATGAAGATATTGAAGGTCTTGTTGAGCTTGTTAAACGCTTAGAAGCAATAGGTCGTTCAACCAAACCCAAGAAACAGATTTCAATAAGTCTATCTGGCTTCATACCCAAGCCTTTTACTCCATTCCAATGGGCTGGTCAAAATTCCATTGAAGATTTGAAAAGAAAAAGAGTTATGGTTTGTAAAGGTTTGGAAGGCAGTTCCACAAAGATTTCATGGCGAGAAGAATATCTTTGCTTATTAGAATCTGTTTTGGCAAGAGGCGACGAAAAGATTTGCGACTTGGTTCTTGCAGCTTATAAAAACGGTTGTAAATTAGATAGCTGGTTTGAACACTTCAACAGAGAAGGCTGGGAAAAAGCCTTTGAACAAACGGGAATCAAGTCAGAAGATTATACTAGAAGTCACAAAATCTCAGAAACACTTCCTTGGGATTTCATAGACTTCCAGACTCCAAGAGCATTTTTCGAAAAAGAGTATAAGCTTGCCGCAAAAATTGCCGGAGAAGAAATAGAATGACAATACAAATCACAGAAAATATAGAAAATCCTGATGAAATAAAGGCAAAGGTAATCTATACCAAAACTCAACAAGCTCGTTATGTTGCTCATCTCGATAATATAGATATTATGTGCAAAGCATTGAGAAGAATTCAACTTCCCTATGCTGTTTCTCAAGGCTGTCATCCTAGACCAAAGCTTTCTTTTGCTTCCCCTTTACCTCTAGGCCACGCAAGTTATTGTGAATATTTTGTTGTAACCCTTACAAAACCAATAGACCCTGTCTGGCTGAAAGAAAGTCTAACAAAAGAGCTTCCAAATGGAATGGAAGTATTAGAAGTCATTACACCCTATCACGATAAAAGAACAAAAAACAAAGGTGATTGTGTTAAATATAGACTTACATTTGATAATGAGGATGTCTGCAACAAAGCTTTTGATTTCTTAATTAACCCAGAAACCACTTTTGAAATTGAAAGCAAAGGCAGAAACAGAACATACAAATTGGGTTCTGCCGTTAAAAAACCAGAAATGTATCATGAAAACAATAAATATTTTATTATTGCAGATTTTATGCAAGGGTTAGCTGAGGTTCCATCTGTATCTAAAATCATTACAGCCCTCGCCAGATTTTTAGGCGAAAACAAAGAAAGTTTAAAACTGATAGAACGTCTTTCTTTGCAGGCTTTACAATAATTAGGAGTTAATAATTTGAGTAGAAAAATATTAGTTAATATAGGACCATATGAATCGAGAGCCGCGATAATAGAAGACGGCAAACTCTGTGAACTCATGTATGAAGTTCCAGATGATGAAAAATTTGTAGGATGTATAATCAAAGGCAGAGTTGCGAATATTGTTCCTGGAACCCAAAGTGCTTTTGTAGACATAGGTATTCACAAAGATGCTTTTCTAACTCTTAACGGAGTTGAAGAATTCAATAACTCTGATGCTCAAGATATTTTTAGAAGCCCGATACAAGATGTATTAAAGGTCGGACAAGATGTTATTCTTCAGATTTTAAAGGAACCTACAGCAGCAAAGGGTCCCCGCTCTACTATGGCAATATCATTCCCGGGACGATACCTTGTTTTTATGCCCACTCAAGCCTGTATTGGGGTTTCTAGAAGAATAAGCCAGGAAAAAGAAAGAGAAAGACTTAGAGCCATAGGGGCAAAACTAGCTCCAAAAGGCACTGGCATAGTATTTAGAACAGCTTCGGAAGGCTTAGAAGAAGCAGCTTTAAAAGCAGATCTTGATCTACTGATAAAAATGTGGAACAAAGTAGAAAAAAAGATGCATAAAGCTCCGCCAAGAACTATTCTTCACCGCGACATGCCTCTTCCATTAAAAGTTGCCAGAGACTACTTTGACGATGCAATTGACGAAATGATTGTAGACAATGAAGAAGCCTACAAATCAATAATAGAAGACTGCGAATTTTTGTCTCCACTTCAAAGAGCAAGTTTAGAGCTTTATAACGAAGAAACTCCCCTCTTTGAAAAATACGGCATAGAAAACGAAATAGAAAAAGCCATGTCGAGAAAAGTCTGGTTAAATTCAGGCAGTTACCTATTCTTCGACAAGACTGAAGCAATGTATTGTATTGATGTCAATTCCGGACGTTTTTCCGGTGGCTCAGACTTAGAAGAAACTGTATTTAAAGTAAATATGGAAGCTGCTAAGGAAATAGCTAAACAAGTTCGTTTACGCAATCTTTCAGGAATGATTATCATTGATTTTATTGATATGGAAACTCCTGCTCATAGAAATCAGGTTCTTAAATGCCTAAAAGAAGGTTTTAAAGGCGATAAGAACAAACCCAACATACTTGATTTTTCTGAATTAGGTCTTGTTCAAATGACTAGAAGAAGAACTTCTGCAAGCCTTGATGAAATAAGAAAAGAAGTATGTCCCTGCTGTCAGGGCTCTGGGAAAGTTTTTTCAAACCAGACAATGGCTAATCTAATAAAAACCAATATACTTGAAGAAGCAAAGAGATACCAGACCAACAAACTCGTTGTCTATGCACATAAATGTATATTAGATGTTATTAGAGGGCATAAAGACGAAAAGCTGAAAGAACTTTCTGAAAGATGTAACCGAGAAATAATTCTAAGACCAACAGATAGTTTTGAAACAGAGTATTTTAAAATAGAACCTATTCTTGGAGAAACAGACCCTGTTCAGGAAGAAAAAGAACATATCAAAGAACAGTTTCTATTTAAACCCAGTTGGAACGACAATCGCTTTAGAGAAGAATTTTCCTAAAATCATTACTTAAGGAGTATATATGAAAGGGAATAGATTGGTATTATTGTTGTTTTTAAGTTTAATATGCATTATTTACCCGGCAAATGCAGAAAGAATCAGATATAACTTTACCAAAGGCGCCCAATATTCATATACTTATACTCGACAATACCTCTCTGGAGTTACTGCTCCGATTATCGCACCAAGAAAATCTTCAGACAGCAAAACGATTGATTTCATAATCAAAACGGTTGGCTTCCAGGAAAATGCCTTTATCCTAGATATAGGCAATGCCAATGCTACTTTCAGAAGATATATTTCCCCTAATGGAGTAATAAAAGGAGCTCCTGCAGAAGATAGAGATACTATTCCATTTTTCCTTGTTTTTCCTGATGGCGACTGGAAAATTGGAACAACAATAAAACAAAATACAGAAATTACGGCTTACGGGAAAAAGATTCCTGTTGTGTGGAATCTAACCTTAAACAAAGTAGATAGCATAAAAAACCTTGCTGTAATAACATTTGTAACTCAGTTCGGAGTCAATGATGACAGATTCTTTTCCAGACAGATTAATTATAGTGGCAAAATAATATTCAATTTGTCTGAAGGCGTAATACATCAAGCAGATTGGACTTCTGTATATAAAGCAAAACAGCTTTGCAAAGAAAACGCAATTTCAAGAAATCTATGGAGTTTTGAAAAACAGACTAATCACAGCCTTAAGATGACAGGAGTTGAAAAATGAAAAAAGGTTTAATTATATTATTTTTCTCATTAATCTGCTCTATAAGCTATTCTCAAGAAACAGCCAATTTTGATATAACAACTCCGTTTAAAATATGGTTATTAAACAATGAAGCCAAAGCAATGTCTGAATTAGGCCGTGACGAAACCCTGATAAATAAAAGCTCTACCCCGATTTCTTTATTACCAAGAATGGATTTTGACTATAAAAAAGCTGAAGAAGAGCTCTGGGGAATTCATAGAAATATTTATTCTTTCTTAAATGAAATTCAAAAAATATACGATTTGGCAAAAAGATTCGGAAATGGCAAATTAGCAGTTACTTTAAAGCAGGCCAGACCAGAAATATGGGGTTATTCAGCTATTTCTATCCAAGGTTTTAGACTTCCGAAAACTATTATCAATTCAACAAGAACAGCTTTCTTCAATTCTTTGTTTATTACCATAGGGCTGGATATGAAAAGAGACAAAGACCTTTCTGCCCGATTAAAATCAGCTATCAGATCTTTAAAAGATGAAGAATATAGATTAACCAAAGAATATATTTCTGCTTTTAAAGCTTTGTATCCATCTGAAAGAACTATTGTTCAGCTAGAACAATTCCTGGATCAAGGAACCAAAAAGCAATTTGCAACTGGTTTGTCAGAAATAATTAACTCCGCGAAGCTGATGGTTCCTGAATTTACCACCACAAATAAAACTGTTATAAGTACCTCTGACAATGAAGTTGATGAAGATGACCCATTATCAGAGCTGGAATCTCTTTCAGATTCAAAAGGTGAAGAAGAATCCAAACCCGTCGAACAAATGGAAGCTCCAGACCCAGAATCTTCTAATATCTACGATATATTCTAATAACAAAAAAGCAGCAGTTATAATATTTATATAACTGCTGCTTTTTTGCTGTTTTATTACCTGTTATAGTAATCTCTAAGCTTAGGTGAAGAATTTACTCGAAGTTTTTTAAGAGACTTTTCTTCAATCTGACGAACACGTTCTCTTGTAACTCCCATTATTCGCCCAATTTCTTCAAGGCTTCTAGGAATACCATCTTCCAAACCAAATCTTAATTTAATAACAGTTTGTTCACGTTCGCTTAAAGTTTCTAAAACCTTAGAAATCTGGTCTCGAAGCAAATTATCAATTACTGCTTCTTCTGGGCTAACTGCGCCTTCATTGGAAATATAGTTTTCTAGAACAGTATCTTCTTTGTCACCAACAGTAACTTCTAGGGATACTGGTTCTTGAGTTAACTTCTGAACTTCTTTAATTTTTTCTATAGGCAAATCGGTCTTTTCTGCCAATTCTTCAGCAGTAGGTTCTCTACCGTTCTGCTGCACAAAATTGCTGATTTGTCTTCTGACTTTGTTTACTAATTCCATAATATGAACTGGAATTCGTATTACTCTTGATTGTTCAGCAATAGCTCTTGTTATAGCCTGTCTTATCCACCAGGTAGAATAAGTCGAGAACTTATATCCCATAGTATAATCAAATTTTTCTATGGAACGAAGAAGCCCAAGATTACCTTCTTGAATAAGGTCTAAGAACAAAAGCCCTCTATTTGTATATTTTTTGGCAATACTGACTACCAGACGAAGGTTAGCAGTAACCAAAGCTTCTCTAGCTTCAGGGTCTCCTTCAAGAATACGTTTGGCAAATTCTTTTTCCTGATCATGAGTTGCTAATGATAGTTTTGTCAGTTGTTGAAGATAAAGCTTAACAGAATCATCAAAAATAGATTCTTCTTTCAGCTTTTCACGTTCATCCTGATTATCAACTATATCATCAGGATGATTCTGAAAAGTAAGGTCATCTTTTAAATTTTCAGAATCAATTACTGAAGATTCATCAGAATCAACTATGATGCTTTCATCTTCTTTATTAGGAAGATTATCTTCAGTTTTTGCCTTTTTCTTAGGCATTTATATCTCCTTGAAGGGCAAATCTGCCCATACTTCTGAATTTTTTATAACGTTGTATAACTAATTCATCGGCAGAAATTTTATTTAGGAAAGGTAATTGCTCAAAAATACATTTACGAATTTCTTCAGCTACGGCTTTATAATCTCTGTGAGCGGCTCCTAAAGGCTCTGGAAGAATGCCATCAATTATTCCTGCTTCAAATAAATTTTTTGCTCTAAGTTGTAAACTTCCAGCCGCAACTTCTACCTTAGAAGGGTCATTCCAAAGAATAGCAGCACAGCCTTCAGCAGAAATAACAGAATAAACAGAATATTCCAACATATATATTCTGTCGCCAACTCCTAATGCAAGAGCTCCGCCGCTTCCACCTTCACCTGTAACAAAGCACATAATTGGAACTCTGATTTCGGACATTTCAGCTAAAGATTCAGCAATAGCATTGCTTTGCCCTCTTTCTTCGGCTCCGATACCAGGGAAAGCACCTGGAGTATCAATAAAAGTAATAATAGGCAGTTTGAAATGTTCAGCCATGCGCATTAGCCTCATAGCTTTTCTATAACCTTCGGGGTGAGCCATTCCAAAATTTCTATTAATATTTTCTTCTGTATCATGCCCCTTCTGGTGACCAATCAACATTACTCTGAATTCGCCAATTTTACCGATGCCGCCAACAATAGCTTTGTCATCGCCGAATTCTCTATCGCCATGAAGTTCAAAAAAGTCTTCACCACAAAGGAGATTAATATAGTCATTAGTAGAAGGTCTTTCAATATGTCTTGCAACCTGGACAGCCTGAAATGGTGTTAAATTAGAATATAATTCCTTTTTTCTGGTAATAACACGAGATTCCACAGATTCTATCCAGTTTTGAAGTTCTTCTTTTTCTTCTTTATCTGTTTCACTACTTTCTTGAGTAGCTTTTAATTCATTTAAATATTGTTCATCGCCTGCAAAGCTTTCAAAATCAAGATATTTTGGCATATCAAGCACCCCGGTCTACCATTAATAATCTTAAAAGCTTGCTAATAGAAGCCTTTAATTCGGAACGATCAACAATAGAATCTATCATTCCATGTTCCAGCAAGAACTGAGAACGCTGAAAACCTCTTGGAAGCTTTTGTCTGATTGTCTGTTCAATTACTCTTGGACCAGCAAAGCCAACCAAAGCACCAGGTTCTGCGATATTTATATCACCAAGGGTTGCAAAGCTTGCAGAAACTCCACCAGTAGTAGGATCAGCCATTACAGAAATATATGGAAGACCGCTGTGTTTAAAATGCATAACAGCAGCAGAAGTTTTAGCCATTTGCATAAGAGAAAAGATACCTTCTTGCATTCTGGCTCCACCACTTGATGTAACAATAATTACTGGTAACTTACTATTAAAACCTTCTTCAAATAATCTTGTAACTCTTTCACCGACGACAGAACCCATACTGCCGCCCATAAAATCGAAATTCATAACACCAAGCAATACTGGAATACCGTCAATATTAGCTTTTCCAACAGCTATTGCTTCGTTAATCAAAATATTGCCATCTTCACCTTCCTTAGCAAGATTTTTTTCAATTGCTTCGGAAACTCTTTGAGTATAGGGTTTTGAATCAACGAAATTAATAGGATCTACAGGTATAATTTCTTGAAAAATTTCAGAAAAGGTTCCTTCATCAACCAAAAGCTTGATTCTATCCCTAATAGGCATTCTCATGTGGTAATTGCATTTATCACACACATAGTTATTTTTTGGAATATCTTCAATTCTTAGGTCTTCACCACAACCTGGACATTTTTTCCAGTTTTCAGAATAAGTGCTGCGGCTTCTCCAAAATTTTTCTAATATACTCATTTATAATGGTCCATATTCAAAAAAGTTACAAGTGTCAAGTCTTTTATAACAAATTTTTTAATCCATTTCAACTAAAAAACAAATAACCAAATTCTTAGAACTTGGTTATTTGTTTTTTTAATAAAGGTTCAAATCAATTAGAAATCTATATTTTTATAATCCTACTTAAATTTAATTTTGTAAATACCGCTCCATTTGTCATCGGTTCCGCTCATTACAGCTTGAATTCTACCATAGTAAGTTCCTGATGCAATACCTGTTTCCATAGGTATTGCAGTATATTTATTGGTTTCATTTGAACTAAAATCATCAGAACGGTAACCTTCTCCTTTTTTATTTGCAGAAGCTCTGTCTTCATAAATACGCCAGTAGAATTTTACAGGTTTAGTAGTGGTATTAAATGAAAGCAGAACCATACCAGCATCTTTAACATCAAATTCTACATTCTTGAATATAGAATCGGAAGTTTCTGTTCCTTCTTCTTCTTCTTCTGTTCCTGTTTCTTCTGGAGTAGTTATTGGAACTACGACTGGTGCAGAAGTAGTAAATGATAAAACACTAGTAAACGAAGAAGATGAGGTTTTATTACCACTCTTATCTACACATACAAGTTCGTAATAATAAGTAGTAGCTGATTGTAATCCAGAAACGATTCCCTTATGAGATGTTAAATAAGAGGTACTTACAGGGAATTCCATTTTATCGCCTTCAACGGTTTTAATAATCAATCTACTAGTACAAGGTTCATCACTTTTCCAAGTTATAGTAACTGATTTTTCAGTCGGGCTAACGACTACACTACTAAGAACTGGAGGTGTAGTATCGGACATGCCCGGCAATCCATTGGTTCCATGACAAAGATAGCATAAACTGTCATCATTATAGTTATGGTCTGGATTATTAGTAGTATCATTATGACAAGTCAAACAGTCGGACTGTTGCCAGCCAGTATGTTTGTTATCTAATAATGGAGCATTATCATGTCCATTTATTGAACTACTTCCATCATCAGGAATAGTAATGACAGGGCTAGTTAAGGAACCAGGAGTTACTGTTGTGCCATCACCAACAACATTTCCTGGAGCATTAGTAGTTTGACAAGGACCAACATTAACTGTTCCAGTACTACTATTATAAGCTGCAAGTGGGTTTGTGGTGGCACCTGAATCAGATCTGCTGGACTTACAACCAACAGATAAGAATGCAACAGCGGCAATTAGACAAATTGTCAGCCAAGGGTGCATTCGTAATCGATCGAACGACTTCATAATTGATTTGAAACCTCCAAAAAATTGTGATAATACACTTCGTTCATACATCGACTTATTTTTACAAAACAT
The DNA here is from genome assembly GCA_017417215.1 of Candidatus Rifleibacteriota bacterium. Classification (GTDB taxonomy): domain Bacteria; phylum Muiribacteriota; class Ozemobacteria; order Ozemobacterales; family Ozemobacteraceae; genus RUG334. The sequence goes on from JAFPZP010000024.1 coordinate 22,893, forward strand.
TTAATAATTAATAAAAATTCAAATTTCATGGAATTTTCATATAAAAATAAAAAAACAATTTTTTGTAAAAATTCATTTAAGATTTTTAAACATCTGCCGAATAAAATCAAAACTTAATCGTTATTGCTTAAGTAACGCCAAATTTAATAGTTTTTAGGGATTATTAAACCAAATGAAGAAAGCACTGACTTGGCTATCTACTTTAATTAAAACCACTTTTTATACAATTGTGGTCTATCCTGTATTTGTATTAAAGAATATTGGTTATCATCTACGCTCGCCATCTGTTCTTTTATATGCAGCAGTTTTCTATTTTTTAGATAGAATTACCAAGCTGATGATTGTCAATAACTCTCATAAGCTTCCAATATCTGTAATAGATAACTTCTTTACAATAACATTTGTTAAGAACCCAGGTGTAGCTTTTGGCTGGTTCCCGGACTGGAAATTACCACCCATATTAATGGCGTTGGCAATGATAATAATAATTACTTATTATAGCCTTAAGCTTCCAGAAGAAGAGAGAATAACAAGATGGGCGCTGGCATTACTTGTAGGTGGTGCAGTAGGCAATCTCTATGATAGAGTAACTTATGGCTTCGTTGTAGACTTCTTCCTATTCCATTTTGGTTCTTTTGATTTCCCAGTATTTAATATAGCGGATATCATTATAGATTTAGGAGTTTTTATGCTCTTTATAGATATCTTCTTCCTGTCGGATGATAGTGATGGTGAGGAAGAAATGCTATCAGAAGCAACTGTGGCTTAAGTCATGCATCCAGTTTTATTAGTAACTCCATGGTTTAATGTTTATAGCTACGGTTTTCTATTAGCTGTTGGTTATACTGTAGCTATAATTTTAACCTGCTATAAAGCAAAAAAGAATAGCCTCGATCCCGGGGCTATTTTTGATTTAATGTTGATGCAGCTTGTTGTAGGAGTTCTAGGTTCAAGATTGCTGTTTGTTCTGGAATATGTTCCTCAAAAGCTATTAACAATAGATTTTCTTGCCTTTGAACAAGGCGGCTTAACATTTTACGGTTCTGTAATTACTGGTTTTATTTTCGATTTACTCTATCTAAAGTTCAGAGGATTTCCATTTTGGAAATCCATGGATGCTATTGGTTTCGGTTTGGGGCCAGGAATAGCCGTTGCAAGAATAGGCTGTTTTTTAAACGGTTGTTGTTATGGAATCGCCTGCTCTCCCAGCATAGGATTTCAATTCAGAGGTTCAGGGCCAGGTTATTATCATGCTACACAAATTTATGAAAGTATTCTCTGTCTTGTAGCTTTCGCAATAATATTCTGGTTTGGAAAAAAGCGACAAACACATTATGGACAAACATTCTTAGGTTTTATCAGCCTTTACGCCTTCTTTAGATTCTTTATTGAATTTATCAGAGCAGAAAATCCTGTTTTTCTTTTGGGAATGACGCTATCGCAAGTATTAAGCATAGTCTTTATTACTGCTTCTATTATTGTTTGGAAATATAATCTAAAAAATAAAGAACTTGAAATAATGCCTGAAATGAAAGCAGTTTCGTTAGAAGAAATAAAATGAAATCTTTACTAGGAATAGACTTACCTTTCTACAGTTACGGAATCCTGATGGGGTTTTCGTTTCTCTTTGGCGTATGGTTATTCAAGTATAATTCAAGAAAGTGTAAAATAGCCCGTCCTCCGTTATTAGACCTATTTCTAATTATTTCTATTTTTGGTGTAATTGGTGCTCGAATAAACTATATTCTTTTATTTCCTCAATATTACCATTCTTTTAGAGACTACATTGCCTTACACGAAGGTGGTCTAGTCTATTACGGTGGTATGATTGCGGCAATAATAGCACTATTTATATATTGCAAAATAAAAAAATACTCTTTTGCTATGACGGCAGATTACATGGTTCCCTCATTAGCATTAGGACATGCTTTCGGCCGAATAGGCTGTCTTATAAATGACTGCTGTTATGGTGTACAAACTAATTTTATCAAAATCTACCAGCTAAAATCAGACCCGGAAGAGGTTTATCGTCACCCTACCCAGCTATATGAAATAATCTATTTATTCATACTGGCTACTGTTTTTTCCTTAGTCATAAAAAGCGGTTGGCAGGAAAAGAACGGTAAAAGAGGTTTTCTAGCTAGTTTTTACGTAATATCATATTCAATATTAAGATTTCTAAATGAATACCTCAGAGCAGATGCTAGAGGCGGCTTTTATACAGCATTAAAACTCTCACCTGCTCAGGTCACTTCCATTATATTAGGAATCTGTGGTATTTTATATATTATTATAAAAAGTATTAGTAATAAAAAGACTGTTGATTGCGGAGAAAAAGCTAATGAGTAGAATCGAAAACTGGAATATAGAAGAAGATTATGTAGGAATGCGTCTTGATCAGGCAATCAACAAAAGATTTCCTGATATATCAAGAAATCTGGCTCAGGAAATGATAAAAAATGGTGAAATAAAAATAGGGAATTCTATTCCCAAAGCCAGTCAAAAATTAAAAGCTGGAAATGTAATTGAAATTACATTTAGAGATGATGAATTAAATACAGAAATTCAAGCTACCGAAATGAATTTCCCTATTTTATATGAAGATGACGATATAATTGTTATTAATAAACCTTTTGGCTTAGTAGTTCATCCGGGGGCCGGCAATGAAAAAGTTACAGTTGTATCTGCTCTTCTAAGTCATACTAATTTAAGCCCTATCGGAGCACCTGACCGTCCTGGTGTTGTTCACCGACTAGATAAAGAAACAAGCGGAATTATGGTCTTAGCAAAAACCAAAGAAGCTCATAAAAATCTCGCTGAACAGTTTGCCAGTCATGAATTAGAAAAGGAATATATTGCTCTGATTCAAGGTCATATTGTAAATAAAAAAGGTCGTATTCAAGTTGCTATAGAACGTGATCCAGTGCATCGTCAGAGAATGAAAGCAACTTCAGAAGATAACGGCAGAATGGCCATATCTATTTTTGAAGTTATGGAATATCTTAAAAACTCAACCTTAGTTAAAGTTCGAATACTTACAGGAAGAACTCATCAAATAAGGGTTCATATGGCCTTTACCGGTCACCCCTTATTAGGCGATACTACTTACGGTGGAAAAAAATTTGGTAATTCAGAGCATTTTCTACATAGTGCCAAATTATCATTTACCCACCCTATTACAGGGAAATCAATGACTTTTCAAGCAGATATTCCAGAACGTTTTAAAGAAGTAATTGAAGAACTCAGAGAAGGAGAATCAAAGCAGAAATGAATTTCCGATACTCTTGTCCTAAAATATTAATCAGCCGAAAAGGTGGGCTGGGATTCTACGCATTAATTCTAATAATGCTAGGATTATGTCTAGCTGTATTTGTTTGTCTTCCAGAATACTCTGATGTGCAGGACGGTATTTATTCTGTTTCCTGTGCTGATATAAGAGCCAAAATAGATAGTGCTATTGAAGATTATAATGTAAACAACAGCACAACTTATATAAAACCCAATACTATAGTTAATCTAGACACTTTAAAAGAAAAGGGTTATCTGCGTGAAATCAAGTATTGCCCGCAAAAAGGGACATTTATATTTGGTAAAAACGGCAAGGTAATGTGCTCTATACATTCGAAAGGTCAATAATAAAATGGCAAAATATAAAAGACATACTTATCTTATAAAAACAGGGCTTCAACTTAGGTATATGGGCATTTTAATTGCCTGTATGTTAACTGTTGCAATGGGAGTTGGCTGGATAATCTACCATACTTCCTGGAAACAGATTGTAAATACACCTGATTTAAGCCTAGATAAATTATATTTAATTTTCGAAAGTGTTAACTCACAGCTTGTTTGGTGGATATTAGCCTTTATAGTAATTATTGCCATTATTTCTATTTTTGTTTCTCATAAAATTGCAGGTCCTGTTTATAGACTTGAAGAAAGCACAAAGCTGATAGCTTCAGGTGATTTAACTCACAAAGTTCATCTTAGACAAGGTGACGAACTTGGAGATTTGCAGGATGCATTTAACACCATGTCAGAATCTTTAAGTAAAATGGTCTACAAAGACAGGGAAATAATAGAAAGATTAGCTAAAACAGGAGAAAACCTACAGAAAAAAGTTGATGATAAAAATTTAAATAAAGAATCCTTAGAAGAAATAGCCTATGAACTTAATTCTATAATAGAAGAATTAAAGCTCGTTACCAGCGGTTTTAAATTATTAGAAACCCAGGAAGAAAACAAAGAGGAACAAAAAGAAAATAAAGAAGATACTGTTCAAGAAGAGAACAAAAACCAGGAAGAATCTGCTGAAAACAAAGAAAATACAGTTCAGGAAGAAGAAAAATAAAATAACTGTTCTATAAAAATAGTTTTTTGATTATTTCTAAATAGAGTCTTAAATAAAATTTTTAAGACTCTATTTTTAATTAAAAAACAAAAGTCTAAACTCTAAAAAACTCCATGCCGATAATCTATTCATGATTTATTACAAACGCCACAACTATGCCATATTAACTTGCTTAGTAATGGTTTCCGTAGTTTTGCTGCTTACAGGAATGACAGTCAGAAAGACTCCTGAACGCAGACAAGAAGATACCAGAGCTAAGGGTCGTCCTGTATACGAAGAGTTATTCAAAGATGGAAGATTAAGAATAGCTGTCTTCTGGGGTTGGGATCATCCAAGAGATACTATTATGGGAGCTTTTCCAGCCTTTGAAACTTTGAACGGGAAAAGACTCTATTATCGTGGCAGACCAGTACAAATCGAAATTGGTATGATTACCCAGATCAATACTAATCCAAAATGGATTTTTAAAAGTGCTCTAGAAGATCCTACTGTTGATGTTGTCATTTATTCCGGTCATGGCAGATATGGTCGTGGAATGGCTTTTACAGACATGGAAGACATTTTCCACTGCGGAAACGGTGATGTAGTAGAAGACAGACATGTAAAACCCTATAGGAATATAAAAGCTACATCAGAAGACTTAGACAATACGCTATTTCCTCAGAGCTATAAAATAATAATGCTTAACACCTGTGATTCAAATGGTCACTTTAGAAAATCATGGGGTAACAGATTTAAGGTATGTAATTCACCTGTAGACCTTATAACTGTTGAATATCCGGTATTTAACTACTATGACCACGTAAGAGTCTTGAATTTCTTACAGGATTTACTTTCATTTTCAGATTGGAAAACAATTAAGAAACATTATGATTCAGAAATACATAAAAGGAAAAATAGATTAATAATAGAACCAATTTATGTTCCTAACGAACCAGAATACGCTAGTGCAAATTAGAATAATTGTCTCGGAGTTTTAAGTGAACGACAAAGAAGAAAAAATTACATTTAGTGAGTTTGGAATTGCATTGAGCCTAGCTATTGCTTCACTCTTTCTCTGGAATTCGATTATATTATTACCAATTAAGTTAATGACTGTATTTTTTCACGAACTTTCACATGGGATAGTGGCAATATTAACTGGTGGAAGAATAATCGGAATTAGTTTAACTATTAATGAAGGTGGAGTATGCAGTCATAGTGGGGGAATACCTATACTTGTTGCCAGTGCCGGCTATTTAGGCAGTTTATTATGGGGCTCTGGAATATTATTGGCTTCTCTAAAAAAAGGATTTAATAAAAGAATCTGTCAGGCTATTGCAGTTTTTTTTATTGTTGTAACCGGCTTATGGATTAGAGACATTCAAGCGATTGCCATTACCGTAACCATAGCTGTCTCATTACTCTACATATCAGCAAATCTAAAAGAAAAATACTGTTCTATTTTTCTGAAATACATAAGCTTAATATCTTGTTTCTATGTAGTTTTCGATATAAAAGATGACTTGCTAGACAGAACCGTTCCATTGTCAGATGCCTATCAGATATCCAAAAGTATATTCCCATCATTTATGGTAGCTCCTGGAAGTTATATTATAGGGCTCTTATGGATGGCAGTAGCCATCTTTATAATGTGGAAAGTTATTAAATATGCTCTTAAATCCCAATAGAAAGTAAAGATAATATGTCATTAAACTTAAATCAACTTCAAAATATATGGAATCTTCATCAGGAATTAGACAATCTTTTAGAAGGTTTTCAGTTTAAGCAAAAAGAATTAAAGACTTCTCTTGAAGAGTTATTTGTTTTTTTAAAAAAAATAATAAATATTTCTGCTTTCTATGTTGAAACAAAGAACGAAAAACTAATCAACACTGTTTATACCTTTGGGAAATGCGATGAAAAAACCAGACTTAAACATCCAAAACTGAAAGTTGTTAATGAAATAATAAATCTTAAAATACAGGATATTAGCTGGTATGCTCTTTCTATTGATGTTGACGGTCATATTATAGGCACAGTAGGTATTGGTTATAAAGAATCTGATTTAATAGAAACTGATGAGTTTTATAGAGAAACAATTATTACTATAAGTGAATTAATAGATACTTTTATATACAATATTCAGAGTTCCAGTATAAAACACAGTTTAATCATGGGGCTGCAAGGAGCACTAGCAGAAATAGACATTACCAGTTCCCTGAATACAGCAGCAAAACTTCTACACCACAGCATTAAATTCAAAAAAATGCTTATTGTATATACAGATAGAGACATTATTGCTGACAGCAAGAATATTAAATATATTTACTTTAACGGCAGCAAGCGAGCATACGATAACAACGAAAACCCCTTGTTACCATTAGAAAACCTAATTCGTTCGAAAAAAGACTTTTTATCAATAACACCTGCGGAACTTCAAAAAACCTTAGAAATGAATTCTATTGCCATTTCATATCTGGCAAAAAGTTTTGATAATGAAGAACCAATAGGTTTTATTTGTTTAGAAACAGCAAACAACGAAAAACTAAACACCTTAGCAAAAGAACTGCTCCAAATCTTTTCAGAAGAATTAAGACAAAGATTGGTTGATTTAAATAGAGAAAAGAATATTTTAAGAAAATATTTCCCTAATATGGTTATTACAAAACTTATAACCACCCCTAACTATGAAGAACGTTTTCTTAAAGCTAGAGAAGCAGAAATAGGCATTATATTTGCCGACATATCCGGTTTTACTAAAATGAGTGAACAAATATTGAAAACCCCAGAAAGAATCACTAATTTCATTAATAAATGGGCCAAAGGTGTTGTTTCAAGATTATTCCCTCTTGGCGCCACTTTGGATAAAATTATTGGTGATTGTGTAATGTTTTTATTTGGCCCTCCTTTCTATACTTCCACAAAAGAAGAAATAATAAAACACATGCTCCAGGCTTCACAAATAATTGTTAATTTCACAAAAAGTTTTCTTGAATCGCCTCAGAATGCAGACATAAAGAATCATCCTGATTACAAGGATTTCGGCGTTTCTATAGGAATTAACTTTGCTCATTGTATTGTAGGTCTTATCGGACCGAATAATGATATCACTGCTTTCAGTTCAGGCGTAAACATTACCGCTAGACTTCAAGGAATAGCAAAAGCTAATGAAATATTTGTCAGTGAATCAGTAAAAGAAATCGCAACACATACTCCAAACAGCAAATGGCTGTTTTCTGAAAAGAAATCAACAAAAGTAAAAAACGTTGAAGAACCATTGGGTTATTACGCCTTACTTTCTGGTCGTTCAGAATGATTATAATTATTACTGAACCGGCTTCACAAAAAACAATAAATAATAAATGGTATGTTTATATTGTTGAATGCAAAGATAAATCTCTATACACAGGGATTACCAATAATCTAGAAAAAAGAATAGAAACCCACAATAGTGGGAAAGGCGCTAAATATACACGGGCAAGAAGACCAATCAAGTTGAAATATTATGAAGAAATAAATAGCAAAAGCTTGGCGCTGAAAAGAGAATTTGCAATAAAACAATTAACAAGAGCTCAAAAAATTCGACTAATTAATAATCTATAGAAATAAAATCTACGAGTTTTCTAAGAATATAAATACCATTTTGTGAAATATCATTTCCTCTTGATTCCATTTTCCCAATTTTTAAAATATGTTTAATTCCTAGTTTTGGGAACTCTTTTTCACACAAATATTTTAATTCCTCAGATACAAATAATCCGACAGAGTGTAATTTTTCTGAATAAGGAATCAATAATTCAATTAAATTTTCTAAATTAGTAATTCTTTTTATAAAAATGCTTCTATTTAAACAAGAGAGTTTGAATGCTGAATTATAGTCTAAAACCAGAGTAAAACTGAAATCTTCAGGGCAGACTAATCTTCCTTCACCTTTAACTTGCATCATTCTGGAAATTTCTCTGATTTTTCTAATCTTAACCTTTTCATCAAAGGTTAAAATACCACAAGGGAACTCTTCACCAACAGCAACCATTTCATCAAAAAGTGCTTCAATAAGCTGATGTGAGGTTTTCAAATCTTTATCTATTACATAAACTAAATGAGGAGAAAAAGAAGATTTCTGATTCCAACGACAAATATCTAAAGCCAGACCATTTATCAAATCAGATGGGGTATTTGGTTTCAAGCATTTCCCTTCAATTATAGAAAAAGAATATTTATAACTATTATCTATTAGCTCGATTTCAGAACCTAATTCAGGTTTAATATAATTTAATAAATTAATATCACCTTGATAAATAATTAATAAATCACTTTTATAAAAAACATCATTTATTGACTTATTGTCATTATTCCAAAATAAAAGGCTTTGATTGTTCCAGATTATTTCTGATGAATCAAATTCCTTAATACTATCCAGGAATAATAAAGCAAAGGGTAAATATTCTTCTTCTGTTTTTATAATATTTACATTTTTGGTAATAATGCCCCAAACCCAACTTTCAATAATTTCAAAGAATAAATTATTTGAATTAATATGTAATATTATACCCTTAGGTTGAGCTTTAATTCTGTAATCTAATTCATTAGAATCTTTATTTTCGTAAATTTTACCCTCATTTAAATAATCGATACAGCCTAATTCATTATTTATTTTTTCAATTAATCTTTTAGAAGAACAGATTTCGCTTACTTTATCTAAGCCTTCATCAATCATTTCAGGGCTAAAAGAAGTAATTGCCGTTAATAATTCTTTTGCTTTTTTTCTTATATGATATTCATTAGATGACCATGCGTCAGAAATATCATCCAAAACATCTAGAATAACTTCTATATCTGGTTCGAAAGCAATATTGGTCTTTTCATATGCTTCCTGAATAATATCTTGAGCTGTATTAGCAGAAAGATAGTCATAATCATATTTATGACCAAAAATGATTATTTTTTTATTACAATCTTTATTCATTTTATTCCTGAATCAATAATTCTAAAAGTTTTACTGCCAATACCGCAATTGCAATCTTCAATTACGGATTTATAAGTAGTTAATAAAGAAATTCCAGGGAAACTTGTTAAATAAGGTGTCATAAGGCCAAGAATTCCTTCATAGCCATCATCTAATGGCACAAGACTTTCGGGTTCAAAAGTCACTGCTTTTGCATAAACAGGCATATGAAAACAGCCTTTTTTACATTCTATATAAGGAATTCCCTGATATGGGAAAATAAGTATTTTTCTAATATTATCAGTTAATATATCAAAAAGCTTTTCTAATTTATTTTTTAAATTATTATCATTATTAAAAATAATATCTGGTTCATCTAATATAAAAACGCAGGATTTTTTATTTAATTTCAAAGATAAATCATGAGTTTCAAACCAGTCACAAATCTGTTTTATATAATAGCTGGAGCCAATAATTCTAACAGGTTCAGCATGGCAGGAAAAATCAATTATTTTTTTTGCAGCAGCATCTAAATCGAAATTAAACTCGGAAGTTTTTTTATTAAATCTAATAGCATAATAAACACTTCTATGAGCAGTTAAATCAGTTAAAATATTAAAATAAAAATTACCATTTAATTCTGTTTCATATTTTGAATCATATGTAAAACAAAGGTAATTGACCTTTTGATTATGTTCTACAAACCCAAAGTAATCAAATATTTTTTCATATATTTTAAGTATTCGTTTATGTGAACGAGCATCAAGAAGGAGCTTATTTTCAGTAAAATCATTATTATTTGAAGATATTTTAAGTTTAATTTGTTTTTCAGGAACAGATAATAACTTATATTTTTTAAATATATCTGTAAGTATTGGTGGAATCTGTTCTGGCAAATATTGCAATCTATTATCTACCAGCCCGTTTTCAGACAAAAAGGCTTTATAATCGTTACAATTAGATAAATGCCAATGCAAAGCTTCATTCATAGAATCGTTAAAAAGCAAATCAATACTTTCGCCTTCTTCAAAAGGATTCAAGCAGTCAAAAAGCTCTCCGCTTCTAATAAATGGCTTTCCTTCAGGCAAGGTTATACTCCTTGATTACTTCTTTTTATAAGTGGCGTAAATAGATGAAGCCGGTATTGTTTGAACGAACCAGTCGGTTTCGCCTTTTTCTTCAGCTATTTTAGAAATAGCTTCTATAACCTTAGGTTCATCTTCCTTTTTCACGCAGATTATAGCATTTTCGTAATTAGTTATTTCGTCTGTGTTTTCACCTATTAAATTCAGGTTTCTCATCGATGTCATCGTTGCACCTGCCGCACCGCAATCCATGGCAGCATGAATATAATCTTCACTATGATCAACAGGGCAGATGAAACATATTTCTCTATGAGTATAAATAGTCTTTGGTGGTAAGCTATTGCCGCCGTTTTCAAAGATACGCTTTCTCCAGGATGTATCTTTTTTGATATCATCTATAGCAGCAATAATCTGTTCTAAGCTTGCAGCATGTGCTTGATAGCCTACTCTGACCAAAGGGTCGACAGAACCAAACCTGATAGGAGTCTGATACATAAAACCACCACCAGGTCTATTCAGTTTACCTTTTTCAATCAGCAAATTCTGAAGACCATTAGCATCAAAAGAAGGAACGAGCAAATAAGTCAGTTCTTTTTCAGGGGATATCGTTATTCTAAGCAGTCCAAGGCGGTCTCTTATACCGGTTCCTTTGCCTAAGCTAACAATAGGAACACCAGCACCCAGTCTCAAAGCTACTTTAGAAATACTTTCACCACTGCCCGACTGAGATTGAATTCCTGTAATAAGAGTTAAATCATGCAGTAAAGTAACTTTATTATACTTTTCTATATTAACAATGGAAACCTCTCTATCGCTCAGCTCCTGAAGATTCTGAGCATATACAGCCCCTCTTCCAGCTATTCTAAGGTCGAGTTTTTCAATAAGAAAGGTTATAGTTTTTTCCGCTTCATTGGGGTGAACAATTATTCTAATAATATCTGTTGGAGAATCTTCTATCGGATCAGAAAAACCTAAAAAATCAAGCAAAGTAGTTTTAATTCTAATTCTTGCTGTTCTAGCAGATTCCAGCATAACAGAATTAACCCCTATGCTTTTTAACAATTCTAAGGCTACTTGGCATAAACCATGATGGATAACTAAGGTTATACGGGTAACTTCTTTATATTCCCTACTTTTCATTCTTAGCCTCCTCATTAGACTTCAAATGTCTATTCTGGCGTCTTCTAATTCTTATACCAAACATCAGCATTGTTAAAATAGGGAACAATGATGCCATAGAAACGATTCCAAAACCATCTACGACATTTAATCCACCACCAATACCCAAACCCATAGCAAGAACTAAAGGCACTGTAATAGGTCCGGTAGTAACTCCACCTGAATCCCAGGATAATCCTGTAAATTCTTCATCGCTATAATAAGTAAGAATCAAAAGAGCCACATAGCCAGGAACAAGGAACCAGCAAGCAGAAATATCCAATATCAAACGACAGACTCCGACAAGTAAGCCTGTTCCAACCCCTATAGAAACCGTTCTGACAACGTTTAAACGTTTTACTGTTCCTACTGTCATTTCTTCTATAGTTATACCCAACGCATTCAAAGCAGGTTCTGCCATTGTTGAACCGAACCCCATACCGAATGCAAATAATCCGACCAAAGTTATGCCTAATAAAGACAACTGAGCAGTCCAAAGGACTTCCTTAGTCTTGATATATTCGTAATTACCGGTTTTGCTGTCGTATCGGCTTTCATCAAAAGGCACAGCCTTAATATTGTTGTTATCATCAACGACATAAAAATATTTGTCTAACTTTCCTCGATGATTATAAGCAGAAACCATGGCATCTTTATTAAAATTCTTAAAAACAAAACGACCTGCTTCCTCAGCCTCAGTTTTATAAACCAATGGCAAAGTTCTGCCAATCTGATTTCCTAAAGAAGAAAGCCCTAGCTGAATTCCGGTAGTAAGAATAGACATACCAATCAAAGATAGAGCTATTCCCAAAATAGATTCGTCTGCTCTTTTCAATTTGTCTCTTAAAAGGAAAACCAAAACAATCAAAAGCAATAAAACCAATGGAACTACAGCAAATATAGCCTGTCTAATTTCATTTTTAATAATAGGAAGAAATTCAACTTTGCCAAAGGCTTTATTTATGGAATTATCATCGGAAGCTTTCCGAACATCCTGTTTTGATTGAATTTCATTTTTCTTTGAATTAAACTCTTCTATTTTTTCTGCAAATCTTTCAGAAATCAATTTCTTTTCTTCTTCATTAGCTTTTCGGCTAAGCCATTCTGCCAAAGAAAGGTTACCAAGCAGCTTTTGAGTCTGATCTTTATTATCGGCTAAAGATAAAATTGCTTTTTTATACTCTTCTGAATTTCCAAAATAAGATATTCTTGCAGCTGAGGAGCCGCGCTGGAAGGCAATTATTCTTACAGCCTCTTCACTTCCAAGCATTTTTATAGCATTTGGTCTATATGCGGCAGAGAAGAATTCGATTTCACTCATTGGTTTAGGAGTAGAAGAATTTAAATATAAAGCTACTGCAAATACTCCTAATACAGGGAAGAGCGAAGCCAAAGTAACGACGCCTAATCCAGAAGCTGCAGAGCTGTTTTTCTTCTTGCTTGCTTTGCTGATACCTATACCCATTGCCAAGACCAGAGGCACTGTTACAGGTCCGGTTGTTACACCTCCAGTATCCCAGGCAAGATTAATAACATATTTTAAATTGTCATCAAAACTGAAATAACAGGAAATAACCAACAAAATAGGCACCAAAACATAAATAAATGGTTTTAAACCTATTCCGAAATAAAAACGAGCCATACCACAGGCAACAGCTACTCCTACTCCAGCCCCGACAGCCCAGACCAAAAGATTGGTCTCTAATTCCAAGAAACGATATAAAAGAGGGGTAGTCCATGGAGTAACCCCTTCACCAGCCAATCTTAAAGTTGCGATAGAAGGTTCGGCCAGCGTTGCCCCAAAACCAAGCAAAAGTCCGAATAACATAATTACTACTATATTAGTCTTTTGTGGTAACTGAACCCCTACTCTATCGCCCAATGGCATCAAACCTAAGAAAAGACCTTCCAAGAACATTGCAAGGCCGACAACAACCATACCTACTCCGAAAGCAACCATAGCTGCGTTTTCTGGAGGAGACTGCAATACAATTAATTTAAAAGCAACAAGATAAATTATAATAAAAGATACAGCTTTGATTTGTTCTTTTAATTTGCTTTTAATGTAGTTCCAAATCATTGGCAAAGCCACTTTTAATGGGAAATGCAGTTTTTTTCTGACTGTTGCCATTTTATTATTCTCCAAGAAAAATTTATTAGGTTCTCAACTCTATAAAAGTCGAGAACCTAATCTTTATTTTATTGTTTTGCGTTCTTTAAATACTTATAAAGGTCTGAATCAGTTGATATAACCAACTTAGAATTTTTGCTAACTGCGGTTTTTTCTAAGCTTTCAAGAGAACGATAGAAAGCATAAAATTCCGGGTCTTTACTATAAGCTTCAGAATAAATTCTTGCAGCTTCAGCATCAGCTTTACCTATTATTTCAGCAGATTTCATTCTAGCTTCAGAATTAATCTTTCTAAGTTCTTTTTCCATTTCACCTAAGATTTCTGCTTTCTGTCCTTCACCTTCAGAGCGATACTGGGCAGCTACTTTATTTCGTTCAGAAATCATACGGTCATAAACCTTTTCAAGAACTTTATCTATATAATTGATACGCTTTATCTGAATATCAATCAATTCAATACCATAGGTTAAAACGCTGCCTTTAGAATTATTCAGCATTTCTTCAAGAATTTGTTCTCTTGTCTTGCGAGATCCACTAAGTTCGGCTTCTTCACTAGAATCCATAGTTGGATCTTTTTTATAATCTTCGCTTCTTACAAGGTCTACCAGATAATTAGCAGAAATACAATCTCGAACAACAGAATCAATAATGTCATCTAATTTGCTTTGAGCACTACTAACAGTTCCAACGCTCTTGTAAAATAGCAATGGATCTTTAATTCTCCAACGGGCAGTGCAATCAACCCATATGAATCTTTTTTCTTTAGTAGTTATCTGATTTGGAGCGCCATCCCATTTTAAGATTCTAGTATCAAAGAAAAATGCTTCTTCAATAAAAGGTGTTTTAAAATTAAGACCCGGTTCTCTGACTTCGCCAACAGGAGCACCAAAGCGTGTAACTATTGCCTTTTGTCCTTCTGATACAACAAAACAGCTATTTGCACCAACAACCCAAACAACAATAAATAAAAGAACTGCTATTGCAGAAAAACAAGATTTCATTCTTATTTACCTCCTTCCCATGTCTGTAAAGGGAGTAAAGGAGTTACACCTGTTTTGGAAGAATCACCATCAACAATTATTATTTCTTTCATTTTAGGATAAATTCGTTCCATTGTTTCAAGATACATTCTTGTGCGTGTTACTTCAGGATACTTTTTATATTCGTTTAACAAAGCAATAAAACGATTGGCATCACCCTGAGCGATGTTAACACGTTCCATTGCATAACCTTCTGCTTTTTGCAAAGTACTTTTTGCTTCACCTCTAGCTTTAGGAACCTGATTATTATATTGTTCCTTTGCGTTCTGTATCATGCTTTCCTTTTGCTGTTCAGCTTCGTTAACTGCGTTAAAAGCAGTTTTAACCTTGCTAGGAGGGTTTACATCCTGGAATTTATATGTTTCTATGCGAACGCCTATATCATATTTTTTCAGGCTCTTCTGCATTTCAGACTGTATTGCATTAGCAAGACTAGCTCTTTCTGTAGTAAGAACATCTGTAACATTGGCATTACCAATTATTTTTCTTGTAGCAGCTTCAGAAATATCTCTAATTGTACCAACCGGGTCTTTTATCTTGAATAAAAATTTTACAGGGTCATCTATTTTATATTGAACTATCCATTCTATTTCACTTACGTTCAAATCACCAGTAAGAATAAGTGATTCATCTAATCTGTTTCTATTATCATAAGTGGTTCTTCCAGAAGAGGAGTTACTAGTCTTAAAACCAAATTCTTCTTTAAAGATACGTTCAGTTTTTATCTTATAAGTTTTGTCTATTCCAAAAGGAAGCATAAAATGCAAGCCAGAAGACTCAATAGCAATAACTTTTCCAAGTCTTAAAACGACAGCCTTTTCTTCTGGTTCAACAGTATAATAAGAAGAAGATAAACCTATTAAAACGACAAATACAATAACAATAATAATTATAGCAGGTATTATTTTTTTGCCATTAGCCAGATAATTACTAGCTTGCTCTACAATATCTGCATTATTATTCCTTTCAAAATCAACTTTTTTCATTACAATCCTCCAAGGAAAGTTAGTCTGATTAATTTAAAGATTATACCAAATAGACCATGAATTTGTAAAAGCAATAAATTTGGTTTCACTTTTTACAAAAAAATAATTTGGGGTCTTGTACGACAAAAAGCATTGTGATATTAATATAAGGTGCCCTGTAGTTAAGTGACTTAAGGTTTGAAAAACAGCTTAAACATTGGAGAATATCTTGAATATAAAAGAACTTATAGATCAGTTTTTAGGTTCTTTGGAAAAAGAGCGAAGTCTTTCTCTGCAAACTATTCGTGGTTACAAAAACGACCTTAACTTCTTTGAAAAGTGGCTTTACGAAAATAATATAACCGAAATTAGTTTAGCCGAAACTTTAACACCTGCACAAATAAGAAGTTTTTGGGCAGGCAGAAGAAAAGGTGGTTTATGTTCCTCAAGCATGAGACGTGGGCAATCTGCTTTAAGAGGTCTATTCAAATACGCTATTCGTCATGGTCTTGCCAACAAAAACCCAGTTGATCTAATGGATTCTCCTAAAGTTCAGAGACCTCTTCCCAAGGCTCTAAGCCAGGAAGATATCAATATGCTCATCAATTCCCCAGATGTTTCAAACTTGTTAGGAATGCGTGACAAAGCAATATTAGAATTATTGTACGGAAGCGGTTTACGCGTTTCTGAAGTAGCAAACCTGACTTCTGAAGACTTGAATCTGGATTCACAGATACTAGTTGTCAGAGAAGGCAAGGGAAACAAAGACAGAGTAGTTCCCCTTACCCCAATTTCATGTCAGGCTATTTCCTTATATATAAACAACCGTTTTTCATCAAAGCCAGAATGGCGAGAAGAAAAACATATTTTTCTAAACCACTTAGGAACTCCTCTTACAGTTAGAAGTATAGCAAGATTAATAGACAAGTATGCACGCCGCCTTGCAATGATGATGAATATAACTCCTCATCAGTTCAGACATAGTTTTGCAACTCATCTATTAAATAATGGAGCTGACATAAGAGCAGTTCAGGAAATGCTAGGGCACGCCAGCCTCTCAACGACACAAATCTATACTCGTATAAGCAAAGAAAAGCTTATGCAAACTTATAGAAACTGTCACCCAAGAGCAGGAGGGAAATAGAATTAGGAATT